>NZ_JBFAMU010000114.1:0-12649 GCF_040656655.1 Micromonospora sp. NPDC049799 | reverse complement strand
GGCGGGATCACCGCGTTCGTGGTCGAGGGCGACTCCGAGGGCATCACGGTCGAACGCCGCAACGCCTTCGTCGGCCTGCGGGGCCTGGAGAACAGGCCTCGACGGCGTACGCGGCGTGCTGCACCGCGAGCAGCGACCGCGCCAGCGCCTCGTCGGTGTCCGGGCGGACGGGGGTGACCGCCGGCAGGGCGGACGGGAGGGACACCCGTCAGCGGGCGGGCGGCGCGGCGACGAAGGCGCACCAGGCGGCCGGCGGGAAGGTCAGCGCCGGCCCCTGCCGGTCCTTGCTGTCCCGTACGGCGACGACACCGGGCAGGTTGCGCGCCACCTCCACGCAGTCGCCGGAGTTCCCGCTGCTGCGCGTGCTCTTCACCCACACCGCCCCGGTCAGGTCCATGCCTGTGCCGCCTCCTCGATCAGCTCGGCGCTCTGCCGGGCGGACAACGCCTCGGCGCGCACCGACTCCCAGGTCCGCACCAGTGATAGTACGTCCGGGCCGTGCGGGACCACGTGCCCCTGGAGTTGGTTGTCCAGATAGGCCACGTCGTCGCCGTCCGGGGTGGTGGCGACGACGAACGCGCCGTTCAGACCGGGGTAGGAGCCGACGGCGGCCGGCACCACGTGCAGGTGGATGTGGTGCCGGCCGCTCATCTCCGCCAGGTGGCGGAGCTGCTCCCGCATCACGTGGCCACCGCCGACCGGCCGGCGCAGCACGTACTCGTCGATGACGGCGACCATTCCCCGGCGAACAACTACACCGTCGGCGAACCCGCCATCCGCACGCGCGCCTGAGTGTGGAGACGACGGGTAAGGAAGCGGGGCCCGGCGGCGTTGCACGCTGCGAAGCGTACGAAAGGAGTCCCATCGTGTTCCTGCGCCGCATGAAGGCCGACATGATCACCCCGGACCAGGCGATCCCGGGCCGTCCGATCGCGATGCCGATCGCCGACCGGCACGAGGTGCTGGGCACCCCGCTGAAGGGTCCGTTCCCGGAGGGCGCGCAGGTGGCCGTCTTCGGGATGGGTTGTTTCTGGGGTGCCGAGCGCCTGTTCTGGGCCCTGCCGGGCGTCGTCACCACCTCCGCCGGCTACGCGGGCGGCTACACCGAGAACCCGACGTACGACGAGGTCTGCTCGGGTCGGACCGGGCACGCCGAGGTGGTCCAGGTCGTGTACGACCCGAAGGCGATCAGCTACGAGGACCTGCTCAAGGTCTTCTGGGAGAACCACGACCCGACCCAGGGCATGCGCCAGGGCAACGACGTGGGCACCCAGTACCGGTCGACGATCTACGTGACCACCGACGAGCAGCTCGCCACCGCGCAGGCGTCCCGGGACGCGTTCGCGCCGATCGTGGCGCGGGCCGGCAAGGGTGAGATCACCACGGAGATCGACCGGCTCGGGGAGTACTACTTCGCCGAGGACTACCACCAGCAGTACCTGGCGCCGACGAAGAACCCGAACGGGTACTGCAACCACGGCCCGAACGGGCTGAGCTGCCCGGTCGGCGTGGCCCGCACCGCCGGCTGACCACGTGCGACGCGTTGCCGGGCCTGCGGTGTTTGTCACACCGCAGGCCCGGGTCGATTCGGGCACCGGTCACGCCGGGGCCGTAAGCCCGGCGCAGATCACGCACCGTGAGCGAGAGGTGCGCATCCTAGCAACGACGTCACGCAATCGTCATCATCTCAACAGGCGAATCGCAACATCCTCTGGCACCATTGCCTGCCATGTGCGGACTTGCGGGAGAGTTTCGCCGTGACGGCTCACGCGCCGACGTAGCGGCGGTGGAGCGCATGGCGGCCACGATGAGTGACCGGGGACCGGACGACAGCGGGGTGTGGGCCCAGGGGGCGACAGCCCTCGGGCACCGCCGCCTCAAGATCATCGACCTCTCCGCCGCGAGCGGGCAGCCGCTGGTGGACGCGGGCGCCGGCCTCACCGGTGTCTTCAACGGGTGCATCTACAACTACCGCGAGCTGCGCGCGGAACTCCAGGCCAGGGGCCACCGCTTCTTCTCCTCCGGAGACAGCGAGGTCGTCGTCAAGGCGTACGCCGAGTGGGGCCTCGACTTCGTCGACCACCTGATCGGCATGTTCGCCGTGGCGATCAGCGAGCGGGACACCGGCCGCCTGGTGCTGGCCCGGGACCGCCTCGGCATCAAGCCGCTGTACGTGGCCGAGACGCCGGGCGTGGTGCGCTTCGCCAGCACCCTGCCCGCACTGCTCGCGGCCGGCGGGATCGACACCTCCATCGACCCGGTCGCGCTCGCCCACTACCTGAGCTTCCACAGCATCGTGCCGCCGCCCCGGACCATCCTGCGCGGCGTCACCAAGCTGCCCCCGGCGACCGTTCGGGTGTACGAGCCGGACGGTTCGACCTCCGAGCGGGTCTACTGGGACCCGTCCTTCACTCGGGACGCCGGGCGGGCCGGCTGGTCGGAGAAGGACTGGCAGGACGCCCTGCTGGAGTCGCTGACCACCGCCGTACGCCGACGGATGGTCGCCGACGTGCCGGTCGGCGTCCTGCTCTCCGGTGGCCTGGACTCCAGCCTCGTCGTGGCCCTGCTCGCCGAAGAGGGACAGCGCGGCCTCTCCACCTTCTCGATCGGCTTCGACTCCGTCGGCGGCCGGGAGGGCGACGAGTTCCGCTACTCCGACCTGGTCGCGAAGACCTTCGACACCGACCACCACCAGATCAAGGTGCCCACCGGCGACCTCGTGCCGCCGCTGGAGGCCGCCGTCGCGGCCATGAGCGAGCCGATGGTCAGCCACGACTGCGTGGCCTTCTACCTGCTCAGCCAGGAGGTGGCGCGGCACGTCAAGGTGGTGCAGTCGGGGCAGGGCGCGGACGAGATCCTGGGCGGTTACCACTGGTACCCGCCGCTGGCGCGCATCGGTCGCGAGGAAGCCCTCGACACGTACGCCCGGGCCTTCTTCGACCGCGACGCGGCCGGACTGGCGCAGGTGCTCAACCCGGCCTGGCTGGCCGACGGCGACCCGGCGCGGGAGTTCGTGGCCGCGCACCTCGCGCGGGCCGGCGCGGAGACCGCCGTGGACGCGGGCCTGCGCATCGACACGCAGGTCATGCTGACCGACGACCCGGTCAAGCGGGTGGACAACATGACCATGGCGCACGGGCTGGAGGCACGGGTGCCGTTCCTCGACCACGAGTTCGTGGAGCTCGCCGCGAGCTGCCCGCCGGAGCTGAAGCTGGCCCAGGGCGGCAAGGGTGTGCTCAAGGAGATCGGGCGCCGCGTGCTGCCGCACGAGGTGATCGACCGACCCAAGGGCTACTTCCCGGTCCCCGGCCTCACCCACCTGGAGGGCAAGCTCCTCGACCGGGTCCGGGATGCGCTCTCCGCGCCCGAGGCCCGCCGTCGCGACCTGTTCCGCACCGGGTACGTGGACGCGCTCGTCGCCGACCCGAACGCCGAACTGACCCCGTTGAACGGAAACAAGCTGTGGCAACTCGGACTCCTGGAAATGTGGCTCCAGAGCCACGGAATCGACTGACCGTGACCGAGACCCTCGCGACCGGGGTGGCCCGGGCGGACCAGGTACGCGGCCGGACCCGCCGCTACGAGCGGGTCGGCCCGGGCGGCGACCCGGTGGCGGCGACCACCGGACCGGCCACCGACACCGGGTCGGACGGCGGCGCCGCCGGCGTGGTGCTGGACTGCGGCTGGGGCCGCCTGGTCTTCGGCCAGACCTTCGCCGATCAGGCCGCCGTCGCCGACGTGCTGCGCTCGGAGGCCGCCGGCTCCCGGGACATCTGCATCTACCTGCGTGATCCCCACGTGCTGGTGTCCCGGCTGCCCGACGAGTTGTTCATCGACCCGTCGCTGACGTACCGGCTGCCGCTGGACCACGAGCTGCCGGACGACGGCGCGATCCCCGGCCTGACGATCCGTGCGCTGCGGGACGCCGCCGACGCGGACGCCGTCAACCGCATCTACGCGGCGAACGGCATGGTCACCGCGCCGGTCGAGGTGCTGGTCGACAACGCCGGCACCGACCGGTTCCTGCACCTGGTCGCGGAGAACGTCACCGGCGAGATCGTCGGCACCATCACGGGCGTCGACCACGTCGCCGTCTTCGACGACCCGGACAGCGGGGCCAGCCTCTGGTGTCTCACCGTCGACTTCAACGCCGCTCCGCCCGGCACCGGCCAGGCGCTGATCACCGCGCTGGCGGCCCGGCTGGTCGAGCGCGGCCGTGCGTTCGTGGACCTGTCCGTGCTGGCGGAGAACGCCGGGGCGATCCGGCTCTACGAGCGGCTCGGCTTCTACCGGACGTCCACACTGTGCGTGAAGCGGAAGAACCCGATCAACGAGCGGCTGTTCCTGCCCGCCATGCCGGAGGGGTACGACCGGCTCAACCCGTACGCGAAGATCGTCGCGGACGAGGCGATGCGGCGCGGCATCCGGGTGGACGTGACCGACCCCGCCTGGGGCGAGTTGCGGCTCACCGTCGGCGGCCGGACCGTCCTCACCCGCGAGTCGCTGTCCGAGCTCACCTCGGCGGTGGCGATGAGCCGGTGCGACGACAAGCGGGTCACCCGCCGGATCCTCGCCGAGGCGGGGCTGCGCGTGCCGCGCGGCCGGACCGCGACCGGCGACGGGGCCGACGCGGCGTTCCTCGCCGAGGTCGGCGCGCTGGTGGTCAAGCCGGCCCGGGGCGAGCAGGGCAACGGCATCACGGTGGGTGTGCGGACGCCCGAGGCGCTGACCGCCGCCGTGGAGCTGGCCGCCCGGTTCTGCCCGGAGGTGCTGCTGGAGGAGCTGTGCTCCGGCGAGGACCTGCGGGTCGTCGTCATCGACCACGAGGTGGTGGCCGCGGCGGTCCGCCGGCCGGCCGCCATCACCGGCGACGGGGTGCACGACGTCGCCGAGCTGATCGACCGGCAGAGCCGTCGCCGCGCCGCCGCCACCGGCGGCGAGTCGCGGATCCCGGTCGACGACATGACCCGCGAGGTGGTCGCCGAGGCCGGGTACGGGATGGATGACGTGCTGCCCGAGGGCGAGATCCTCGTCGTACGCCGGACCGCGAACCTGCACACCGGCGGCACGATCCACGACGTCACCGCGGAGCTGCACCCGGTTATCGCCGAGGCGTGCGTGACGGCGAGCCGGGCCCTGGACATCCCGGTCACCGGGCTGGACCTGCTGGTGCCCGCCCCGGGCCGGCCCGAGCACGTGTTCATCGAGGCGAACGAGCGGCCCGGCCTGGCCAACCACGAGCCGCAGCCGACCGCCGAGCGCTTCGTCGACCTGCTCTTCCCGGGCACGCGGGCACCTCAGCGTCTGTGGTCCCCCGCGGGTGCGGCAAGCTCAGGGGCATGACCGTACGCAAGCCCGCCCCGCTCCCGCTCGACATGGACTACCTGCGCCAGGTGCTGGTGGAGCTGCTGGAGATCCCGAGCCCGTCGGGGCGTACCGACCACGTGCAGCAGTACGTGGGCGAACGCCTCTCGGCGCTCGGGATCTCCTCCACGCTCACCCGGCGCGGGGCGCTCAGCGCCTGCCTGACCGGCCCCCGGTCCACCGGTGCCGACCGGGCCATCGTGGTGCACACCGACACGATCGGCGGCATGGTCAAGCGGCTCAAGGAGAACGGTCGGTTGGAGCTGAAGACCATCGGTACGCACAGCGCCCGGTTCGCCGAGGGCGCCCACGTACGGATCTTCACCGACGACCTGGAGCGGGTGATCACCGGCCAGGTGCTCCCGCTCAAGGCCAGCGGGCACCGCTACAACGAGGACGTCGACGTCCAGGGCGTCGGCTGGCAGCACGTCGAGGTCCGGGTGGACGAGCCGGTGGAGGACATCGCCGGCCTGCGGGCGCTGGGGATCGACGCCGGCGACTTCGTCGCGTTCCTGCCCAACCCGCAGATCACCCCGAGCGGGTACGTCAAGTCGCGGCACCTGGACGACAAGGCCGGCGTGGCGGCGGTGCTGACCGCGTTCAAGGCGATGGTCGACGCGGGCGTCACCCCGGCGGTCACCGCGCATCTGCTGGTGACCGTCACCGAGGAGATCGGCCACGGGGCGTCCCACGGCCTCGACCCGGACGTCGCGGAGATCGTCTCGGTGGACGCGGCGGTCGCCGCCCCCGGCCAGCAGTCCCGGGAGAACGCGGCCACCCTGGCGATGGGCGACGGCGTCGGCCCGTTCGACTACCACCTGACCCGCAACCTCGCCTCGATCGCCCGCGAGCACGGGGTGGACCTGGTCCGGGACGTCTTCGAGTACTACCGCTCCGACGTGGCGGCGGCGGTCGAGGCGGGCGCGCACGCCCGGGTGGCGTTGCTCGGCTTCGGCGTGGACGCCACCCACGGACACGAGCGCACCCACCTCGACGGGCTGCGGCACCTCACCCAACTGCTCTGCCTCTACCTCCAGAGCGACCTGGTGTTCCCCGAGTGGGACGCCGAGCCGGAGGGCGACCTGGCCGACTTCCCGTCGCTGGCGGTCCAACCGGCAAACGAGGACGGGCCGCGTGAGGGCCCGATCGGTATCGCCGTCGCCTCCTGACGGTGTTCCCGCCGGGCCTGTGATCGAAATCCGTTGCCGGAGCCGCCGGGGAGTGGATAGCGTGGCGGTACACGGGAAAGGAGGTGGTCCAGACTTGTATAGCAATCGGACTCGTGAGGTGGCTGTCCGCTAGCCGCTGTCCTCGACAGTGAGAACTCGTCCGCCGCGAGGCGGGCATGCACGATCGTCGAGACCGTGTGGCAGCGGTGCGGCGAAACCACGACAGCCACCCGACCCCCGGGGTGCCGACCCAGTCCAGTCGGCCCGCGCGCGAGCGCGGAAGCCCCGGGGGTCGCTTCATATGCGCGGCCGGAGGTCACCGTGGCGATGCGCGAGCTGGTGGTGCTGGGGACGGCCAGTCAGGCGCCGACCCGCCGGCGCAACCACAACGGGTACGTGCTGCGCTGGGACGACGAGGTGATCCTCTTCGACCCGGGCGAGGGCAGCCAGCGGCAACTGCTGCACACCACGGTCACCGCCACCGACCTGACCCGGATCTGCGTCACGCACTTCCACGGCGACCACTGCCTCGGCCTGCCCGGGACCATCCAGCGCCTCTCGCTGGACCGGGTGCCGCACACGGTGGCGGTGCACTTCCCCGCCGAGGGCGCCCAGTACTTCGCCCGGCTGCGGCACGCCAGCTCCTTCTACGAGACCGCCGAGCTGGCCGTGCAGCCGATCGAGACCGACGGGCAACGGATCCCGCTGCGGTCCGGCACGCTGGAGGCCCGTCGGCTGCGGCACCCCATCGACACATACGGATACCGGCTCGTCGAGCCGGACGGTTGCCGGATGCTGCCGGAGAAACTGTCCGCGTACGGCATCGCGGGTCCGGCGGTCGGGGAGCTGCTCCGCGTCGGCCACCTCGACGTCGGCGGGCGTCGCGTCACCCGGGACGAGGTGAGCGTTCCCCGGCCGGGGCAGCGGTTCGCCTTCGTGATGGACACCGGCCTCTGCGACGGGGTGTACGCCCTCGCCGAGCACGCCGACATGCTCGTCATCGAGTCGACCTTCCTCGACTCCGAGGCCGCGCTCGCCGCCGAGGTCGGCCACCTCACCGCGGCGCAGGCCGCGCGGGTGGCGACCGAGTCGGGCGTACGCCAGCTCGTGCTCACCCACTTCTCCCAGCGGTACGGGGACACGAGCCGCTTCGTCGACGAGGCTCGCGAACACTTCGACGGCGATCTGGTCATCGCCGAGGACCTGATCACGGTGCCGGTGCCGCCCCGCCGGGTAGCCTCGGCCGGGTGACCGTCACGCTGCGTCCCGGTGTTCCGGCCGATCTGATGGCGGTGGGCGCGCTGCACCATCGCTCCCGGGTCGCCGCCTACTCGGCCTTCCTGCCGCCGGAGGCGCTGTCCGACCCGTCGCCGGAGATGATGGGCCTCTGGTGGACGGAACGGTGGGGCTGGGAGCGTGACGACCACGCGCTGACCGTGGCCGAGCGGGACGGCGTGCTGGCCGGCTTCAGCTACGTCGGCCCGGACGACGAGGGGGACCCGTCGACCGGGATGCTGCACGCCATCCACCTGGACCCGGCGGAGCGGGGACGCGGGGTGGGCCGCGCGCTGATGGTCGACGCCCTGGCCACGATGCGGACGCGGTCGTGGCGACGCGCGGTGCTCTGGGTGCTCCGGGACAACGCGCACGCCCGCCGCTTCTACGAGCGCGGCGGCTGGGCGCCCACCGGCGTGGTACGCGAGGACTGGATCGGCTCCAGCCCTACGCCACAGCTTCGCTACGCCCGCGACCTGTGACCCACGGGTACGCCCCATCGCCCCGCCACCCGACCCATCGCCCCGCCCGCCGCGTCCGGTGCGCCACTCAGCGCGATCGTCACCCTCCGCAACGCAACGACCGTCCCCACCTCTCCCACTGCGCCACTTTGCTCTGCACCCCCAGACGCGCCAGTAACCCAAGGTAAGCGACCTGCTCCCGCGACGAGCGGCCCCTCCTTGCCTAAGCCGCAGGCCAGGACCCGGCGCGCATGAGGGTGCAGAGCAAAGTGGTCGGGTGGATGACATCGCCCCGGCGGCCAGCAGTCACGCACGGTGTTGACTGCCGCTCTCACTCACGGTGATTGTCGGTCGGCATCCGTGGCAACCGGCGATGGCGGCCCGGTGACCGGGCGACGTTCGCTCTGAGCAGATCGGGGCATGGGTGTCGATCCGGTGGCGTTCCCCGGGCATGGACACCGATCCGACGGCACTGAGACCCGGTTCCGGGTGGTCGGCGCCGACCCGCTCTCCGACCTCGCGGTGCTGCGGGTCGAGGGAGCCACCGTGCCGGCGGTCGAGCTGGGCGACGTCATCCTCTCGGCCGGCGGCCGGCCGGTCAGCGACGGCCAGGGCCTGCAGCGGCTGATGCTCGGTGACGCCATCGGCGCCCGCCTTCCCGTCACCGTCCTCCGCAAGGGCGCGCTGGTCGACGCGGTCGCTGTGCCCACGGAGCTGTCCCGGTGAGCCGTTGAGAGGGGCCCCTGCGTACAGGGGCCCCTCTCACGTCTCAGCGGGCGCCGAGGTGGGCGAGCAGGTCCTGTCGGGTCAGCACGCCCTTCGGCTTGCCGTCGACCAGCACCAGGGCGGCGTCGGACTTCTCCAGCATCGCCACCGCCTCGCTCACCGGCTGGCCCCCACCGATCATCGGCAGCGGGTCGCCCATGTGGCGCTCGATCGTGTCGTGCAGGTGCGCCTGCCCGGTGAACAGTGCGTCGAGCAGGTCCCTCTCCGCGATCGAGCCGGCGACCTCGCCGGTCACCACCGGCGGCTCGGCCTTCAGCACCGGGAGCTGGGAGACGCCGTACTCGCGCATGTAGTCGATCGCGTCGCGGACCGTCTCGGTCGGGTGCACGTGGACCAGCTCGGGCAGGCCGCCCGGCTTGCTGGCGAGCGCGTCGGCCACGGTCGGCTCGGTGCCCGAGTCGTCGAGGAAGCCGTACCGGGCCATCCACTTGTCGTTGAAGATCTTCGACAGGTACCCCTTGCCGGAGTCCGGCAGGAGCACCACGACCACGTCCTCCGGGCCGGCCTTGCGGGCCACCTCCAGCGCCGCCACCACGGCCATGCCGCAGGAACCACCGACCAGCAGGCCCTCCTCGCGGGCCAGCCGCCGGGTCATCTCGAACGACGCCTTGTCGGAGACCTCGATGATGTCGTCGGCGACACCCCGGTCGTACGTCGTCGGCCAGAAGTCCTCGCCGACGCCCTCGACGAGGTACGGGCGTCCGGTGCCGCCGGAGTAGACGGAGCCCTCGGGGTCGGCGCCGACGACCGTGACCCGACCCTCGGACGCCTCCTTCAGGTAGCGGCCGATGCCGGAGATCGTGCCGCCCGTGCCGACGCCCGCCACGAAGTGGGTGATCTGGCCACCGGTCTGCTGCCACAGCTCCGGGCCGGTCGTCTCGTAGTGCGAGCGCGGGTTGGCCGGGTTGCTGTACTGGTCGGGCTTCCACGCGCCGGGGATCTCGCGGGCCAGCCGGTCGGAGACGTTGTAGTAGGAGCGCGGGTCCTCCGGCGCCACGGCGGTCGGGCAGACCACGACCTCGGCGCCGTACGCGCGCAGCACGTCCTGCTTGTCCTGGCTGACCTTGTCCGGGCAGACGAACACGCACTTGTAGCCCTTGAGCTGCGCCACCAGCGCCAGCCCGACCCCGGTGTTGCCGCTGGTCGGCTCGACGATGGTGCCGCCGGGCTTCAGGATCCCCGCAGCCTCGGCGTCCTCCACCATCCGCAGCGCGATCCGGTCCTTCACCGAACCACCCGGGTTGAGGTACTCCACCTTCGCCAGCACGGTCGCCTGGATGCCCTCGGTGACGCTACGCAGCCGTACCAGCGGGGTGTTGCCGATCATCTCGACGACGTTGTCGTAGTACTGCACGTGGTTGTGCCCTTCTCCTCCGGCGCCGCCGGAGGCGGCCGGGCAGACGAATACTCGCCGCCCAGCCTACGTGCCGTCAGCCGATCACCTGCCCCGGGACGACGGAGCTGCGACGCGCCTCCCACTCCAGGAACCGTTCGGTCTCCGACAGCACGCTGCCGGCCAGCCAGGTGACCATGACCGCGTCGTCGGCCAGCCCGAACAGCCCCAGCGGCAGCTCCGGGAGCAGGTCGACCGGCGAGACGACGTACGCCGCGGCGGCCGTCATCAGCGCCAGCCGCAGCCCGCCGTCGTACTCCCCCCGGGCCGTGGCCCGGACCATCCGCGGCAGCGCCGCCAGCCGCTTCCCCAGCGACGGGCCTCCCCGTGCCCCGGCCATCAGCGCCCGCGCGAGCGCGGTGAGCGCCGCGCTGCGTTGCAGTGTCTTCCCCATGGTGTCCAGCCCCTCTCCGTCCGTCAGCGTGGCGGGTCCGCGCAAGCCCGCCGTCACCTGGGACAGAGGTACCCAGAAGCGTCGTCTTCCAGGCACCCGGGCCCCGTGACGACGACAGCGGCGTGTCGTGCCGGCGCGATAATGTCGGTTCATGGAGGTCGCTGGTTCCCTCGTCGGAGGTGGTCCGCGCTGGCAGCGCGTCCGACAGATCGCCCGGGTCGCGGCGATCGGCACGGGCGCGACCGCGGCGGCCGCCGTCGCGACCGGCGGCGTCCTCATCGGCCAGGCCCGCCAGGCCCGCCGCACCATCCCGATGGCCGAGGCCCCGCCGCCGCGCTGCGACGGGCTGTACGGCGCGAGGCTCCCCGGCCCGGCCATCACGATGGTGGTGCTCGGTGACTCCTCGGCCGCCGGTTACGGCGTGCACCGACGCCGGGAGACGCCCGGCGCGCTGCTCGCCACCGGCCTGTCCCGACGGCTGCAACGGCCGGTCCGCCTGCACCGGTTCGCCGTGGTCGGCGCCATCTCCGCCGTGCTGCGCCACCAGGTGGACGCCGCACTGGAGTGCCAGCCCGACATCGCGGTGATCCTCATCGGCGGCAACGACATCACCAACCGCACCCCGCACACACTCGCCGTGCGCTACCAGGTCGACGCGGTCCGGAGGCTGCGTGCCGTCGGCTGCGAGGTGGTCGTCGGCACCTGCCCCGACCTGGGCGCGATCCGTCCGATCCAACCGCCGCTGCGGTGGCTGGCCCGGCGCTGGAGCCGGCAGCTCGCCGCCGCCCAGACGGTGGCCGTCGTCGAGGCCGGCGGCTGGACGGTCTCCCTGGGCGACCTCCTCGGGCCCCGCTTCGCCGCAGAGCCCACCCGGATGTTCGCCTGGGACCGGTTCCACCCCTCGGCGGAGGGCTACGCCGTGGCCGCCGCCGCGCTCCTGCCGACCGTGCTGTCCGCCCTCGGGGCAGCGCAGGAACGGCGGGCCGCGCCGGCCCGGGACGAAGGCGTACGGTCACTGCCGGAGGCCGCACAGGAGGCGGCCCGGCACGCGGGCACGGAGGTCAGCGGCGTCCAGGTCCGGGGCCGCGACCGCGGTCCCGGCGGCCGGTGGGCGCAGCTGCGTCGCCGGGCGTTCTTCGGTGTCGGCGCCGTCGCCCCGTCCGGTCCGGCCACCGACTCACCGACAGTGGAGGGACTGGCATGAGCGAGCCAACCATCTGCGACGGCGCCCTCACCGCCGGCGCCGACCACACGGAGGCCGCGGCATGAGCGAGCACCTCTCCCCCTCGACGCTCGCGGGCCGGCTCGGCCGGACCGCGGCGCTCTCCCTGGTCGCCGGCACGATCGGCGGCGCGGCCGTTCTGGCCGGCCAGGCCTTCGTCGCCCGCCACCGCCGGTACGCCCAGCCCGAGCTGGGCCTGGCCCTACGGGCCACCGTCGGCCGTGCCGGAGCGCCCCCGCTGCGGCTGGTGCTGCTCGGTGACTCGTCGGCCCTCGGCGTCGGCGTCGACCGGCTCGACGACACCATCGGCGGTCAGCTCGCCAACCTCCTCGCCGAAGGCCCCACCGGCCGGCAGGTGCACCTGTCCAGCGTCGGTGTCTCCGGCTCCCGCTCGACCGACCTGGCCACCCAGGTGGCCCGTGCCCTGCTCGGCGAGCGACCCGACGTGGCGGTGATCCTCATCGGCGCCAACGACGCGACCACCCTGCGCCGGCCCGCCGACGCCGCCGCGTACCTCGGGGCGGCCGTGCACCGACTGCGCGAGGCGCGGGTCGAGGTCGTCGTCGGCACCTGCCCGGACCTCGG
>NZ_JBFAMU010000113.1:0-12651 GCF_040656655.1 Micromonospora sp. NPDC049799 | reverse complement strand
GGCCGCGCGGGTCCGCCAGCGGATCGCCGCCGCTCCCGGGCCGGTCACGCCGGCCGCGATCGTCACCGCCGTACGCGCCGAGCCGACCGCCGCCGTCCTCGGCGACACCACCGTCCTCCGGATGGCCGACGAGGTGCACGACGAGCTCGTCGGTGCGGGTCCGCTCGCACCTCTGCTGGCCGACCCGGAGGTGACCGACGTGCTGGTCAACGGGGTCCGCGTCTGGGTCGACCGGGGGCAGGGCCTGCACCAGGTCGCGGTGCCGGTCGGCTCTGCCGACGACGTGCGCCGGCTCGCGCAACGTCTCGCCGGCGCCGCCGGCCGTCGGCTCGACGACGGCTCCCCGTACGCCGACGCCCGGCTCGCCGACGGCACCCGGCTGCACGCCGTGCTGCCCCCGGTGGCGACCGATGGGCCGTACCTGTCCCTGCGGACGTTCCGGCAGCGGCCGTACACCCTCGACGAGCTGGTGCAGCAGGGCACCGTGCCCCGGCCCGTGGCGCCGGTGCTGAGCGCCGTGGTCGCCGCCCGGCTCGCGTACCTGGTGGTCGGCGGCACCGGCTCGGGCAAGACGACCCTGCTCAACACGCTGCTGGGCCTCGTGCCGTCGACGGAACGGATCGTGCTCGTCGAGGACGCCGCCGAGCTGCAGCCGCAGCACCCGCACGTGGTGGGCCTCCAGGCGCGCACGGCCAACGTGGAGGGTTCCGGCGCGGTTGGTCTGACCGACCTGGTCCGGCAGGCGTTGCGGATGCGGCCCGACCGGCTCGTGGTCGGGGAGTGCCGGGGCGGGGAGGTGGTCGACCTCCTCGCCGCCCTGAACACCGGCCACGACGGCGGTGCGGGGACGCTGCACGCCAACACGCCGT
Source organism: Micromonospora sp. NPDC049799 (assembly GCF_040656655.1). Taxonomy (NCBI): domain Bacteria; kingdom Bacillati; phylum Actinomycetota; class Actinomycetes; order Micromonosporales; family Micromonosporaceae; genus Micromonospora; species Micromonospora sp. NPDC049799. Next base: position 11,782 of record NZ_JBFAMU010000113.1, on the reverse strand, counting down.
CGGACGTACCGGCCCGGCTGGAGGCGCTGGGGCTCCTCGGCGGGTTGCCCCGCGCGGCGCTGCACGCGCAGGTGGCCGCGGCGCTCCAGGTGGTGCTCCAGGTCCGGCGTGGCCCCCGGGGCCGGATGCTGGAGTCGGTCTGCCTGCTCCTCCCGGAGGGCCCCGACCGCCTGGTCACCGTCGTTCCCGCCTGGGTACGCGGCACGGGGCCCGGCCTCGCCGCCCGCGCGCTCGGGGCCCTGCTGCGGGAGAGGGACGTACCGGTACCCCCGATCCTGTGCACACCGTGGCCCGGATCGGGGGGTCCCGCGTGATGGGCTCGGCTGCTCTTCTGCTGCTGGTGGCCGTGACTGCCCTGGTCTTCTGGCCGCTCCTGCTCCGGCTCCGGCTCCGCAGTGCCTCCCTGCCGTGGGGAGGCGTCCAGACCTCCGATGACCCGCTCGTCCAGTGGATCGCCGAGCTGCGCCGCACCCCGTCCGCCGAGCTGCGTGGGGACCCGGCCGCCGAGCTGCGCCGCACCCCGCCCGTCGAGCCGCGTCGGACCCCGGCCGCTGGGACCGCTTTGGGACCGTCGTCGGGTGGGGCGGGCGAGGTGCCATCCCCGGACGCCGCAATCTCGCCGTCCGGGTCGGTGGACGGGCGCCATGCTGCCGGCGCCGGCGACCCGGTGTCGTCCCTGGTGCCGACTCCCCCTGCGGATGGCCCGCCCGGCTCCGACGCGCGGTGGGATTCCGTCGCCGGTCCAGTCGCCGCCACCGTCGTGGGTCGGAGCCACCGTCCGGGGCGCGACCTCGACACCGGAGTGCGCTGGCCCTGGCCAGCCGGCCGCCCCGGCCCCTCCCGGCCTCCCGGCCCGACCGGCCCGCCACGTCGGCATGACGGCCAGCGACCGGCTGGCCCGTCGGCTCCCGCCGGTCCGGCCCGTCCGCCCGAACGACGTCATGACCGGGCGGGACACGCGCCGCAGGCGTCCGCATCAGGTGATCAGTCGCGGCCCACCTCGGTTCGGGAAGCGCCCGCAGCCGCATCCGGTCGTCGGTCCCGACTGCGGTTCGGAAGCACATGGCTCACGGAGTCGCCCCGGCGGACCCTGTTGCTCGTCGCGCTGGGCGGACTGTCCGGCGGTGCGGTCCTGGGTGGTCCGGTGGCGGCGGTGGCGGGTGCCACGTACGCCGTGCTGGGTGTTCGGGCGGTTCTCCGCAGCCGGGCCGGTCAGCAGGCCGGCCGCCTTCGGCGACAGCAACTCGACCGGCTCTGTGGTGTGGCCGCCGACCTGCGGGCCGGGCTGCCGGTGCCGGCGACAAGCACGCCACCAGCCTGCGCGGAAGCCGACCGGATCGCGCGGCTGACGCGGGCCGCCGTCCAGCTCGCCGACCGTACGGGCGCGCCGCTGGCGGAGCTGGTGGAACGGATAGAGGCCGACGCGCGGTCGACGGACCGGGGGTTGGAAGCGGCGGCGGCCCAGGCGGCCGGTGCGCGGGCCACCGCGTGGCTGCTCGCTGCCCTGCCCCTCGGTGGCGTGGGCCTGGGGTACGGGATCGGGGTGGACCCCGTGGCGGTCCTCCTGCACACCCCGCTCGGCGGGGCGTCGGCGATCGTCGCGGTCGTCCTCCAGACCGCCGGGCTGTTCTGGACCGAGCGGCTGACCGGTGCGGGGCGGGGTGATCGCTGATGTCCGGGACGGTGGTCGTGTCCCTCGGCCTGGTCGGGGCGGGTCTGGTGGCGGCGGTCACCGGTCTGCGCCGCCGCCCGGTCCGACGACTGCGCCGACTCACCGCCGCCCCCGGTGGCCCGGGCCGGCTCCCGGCCGGCGCCCGTCCCTCATCCAGCAGGCCGTCGGAGGAGTTCGGTTCCGTCACCGACGCGCCGGCCGGTACCACGTCGGCGCGCCGTCTCGACGCCATCCGGCTCGCCGCACTGCTCGGTGGCCTGGCGATCGCCGTGCTCGGTGGGGGCTGGTCCGGGCCGGTTGCCGCGCTCCCGACGGCGATCGTGCTCGACCGGGCCCTGCGGAGGATCGAGTCACCGGCAGCCCGGACCCGACGGCTGCGCGAGGCCGGAGACCTGCCCCTCGCCGCCGACCTGCTCGCCGCTGCGCTCCGGGCGGGTGCGCCAGTCGACCGTTCGGTGCAGGCGGTCGCCGGCGCCCTCGACGGGCCACTCGCCGAGCGGCTGGGCCGGGTCGGCCGCCTGCTGCTGCTCGGGGCGGGCCCGGAGGAGGCATGGGCCACGCTCGACCCCGTACCCGGCGCGGAACGGCTCACCGCGGCCGTCCGACGATCCGCGAACAGTGGGGCGGCACTCGCCGGTGCGCTGGTGCGGGTCGCCGACGACCTGCGTGCCGACCGGTCGAGCGCCGCCGAGGCGGCGGCCCGCCGCGCGGGTGTGCTCATCGTGCTGCCGCTGGGGCTCTGCTTCCTGCCGGCCTTCATTCTCGCCGGCCTGGTGCCGGTGATCGTCGCCGTCCTCGGCGACGTGCTCTGACCGATCGAGAAAGGACACGTACGTGCGCAGACTCATCGCCCGCCTGCGCGGGGACGCCGGGATGAACACGGCCGAGTACGCCGTCGGCACCCTCGCCGCCGTCGCCTTCGCCGGCATCCTGCTCAAGGTGCTGACCTCCGGCAACGTCCAGTCCGCGTTGACCGCCGTCATCGACCGGGCACTGAAGTGACCGGGCGCCGGCGGGCCGGCCGGGACCGGGGATCCTTCACCGCCGAGTTGGCGGCCGGCCTGCCGGCGCTGCTCCTGCTCCTGTTCGTCGGCCTGACCGCCGTCAACGCGGTCGGTACGAAGGGAAGCTGCCTGCATGCGGCCCGGGAGGCGGCGCTGGCCGCCGCACGGGGCGAGGACGGAGCGACCGCCGCCGCCCACTCCTCCCCGTCCGGGGCCGAGGTGTCGGTCCACACCGACGGGGGGCTCGTCCACGCGACGGTCCGGGCGCCGGTCAGGGCGCTCGGGACCCGCCTGCCTCGGATGACCGTCACGGCGACGGCGGTGGCAGCCCTCGAACCCGGGTCCACGGTCCCATGACCACCACCCACCACCACCCGACAACCGAACCGCCCGGCGCCGTAGCGCCCTTGATCGTCTGCACCGCAGCTGTCCGACACGCCGCCGTGCGGACCGGAAAAGCGCAGACGATCAAGAAGAGAGTCGGGATGGCGCCGGCCGACCGGGGTGGGGCGACCGTCCTCGTGCTCGCACTCGGACTGGTGCTCGTCCTGTTCGGCGGGTTCGGCGCGGCCGTGGCCGCCGCCCGGCTCGCCCGGCAGCAGGCGGCGGTGGCGGCCGATCTCGGGGCGTTGGCCGGTGCCGGTCGAGCGCTCGAGGGCCCGGCGGTGGCCTGCGGTACGGCAGGTGAGGTGGTCTCGGCCAACGGTGCGCGACTCGTCTCGTGTCGACTCGACGGCCTGGACCTGGTGCTGACCGTCGGCGTGACGGTGGCCCCGCTACCCGGGCTGAGCCGGGCAGCGGAAGCCAGCGCCCGTGCCGGCCCGATCCGCGCCTGACCAGCCCCACGCCGGCGGCGTGCCACGAGAGCCGGCGGCGCGCCACCGGACCCAGCAACGGCACCGCAACCGGTACCAGAGCCGGCGGCGCGCCACCGGAACTGGACGGCGCACCACCGGCAGGGGACGAGCCGAGGCTCAGCGGCCCTGGAGCGCGTCCAGGGCGACGGCCATCGCGATGACCAGCCGGCGGTCGACCTGCGGGTTGTGGATCTGGACGACGTACCGGTCGCGCAGGCCCCACTGCTTGATGACGGAGAAGACGGGCTGGCCGCCGGCGGTGAAGTCGAAGTGGTACGGCAGCCAGGACAGCGAGTCCACGAACCGGCGCAGCAGCGCCACCGGCATGCTCCGCTCCTGGCCGGTGACCTGCGGCAGACCGGCCTGCTCCACGTGCCACGTCGAGCGGAGCAGGGACTGCGCGAAGTCCTTGCGGAACAGGCCGATCGGGTTGCCGGCGTGGTCGGTGACGTCGTACGTGGCACCGATGTCGAGACGCTGGCGCGCCTTGAAGCCGAGCAGGGGCTGCTGCTTCGACTCGTCGGTGTAGATCGTCACCTGCTCCTTGAAGGCGAGGCGCTTCTGCTGGGCGAAGGCCAGCATCTCGCCCTCGGATCCGTCCGGCGCGACGGCGTGGACCTGGTACTGGTTGACCATCAGCCGCAGCCGCTGGCGGATGTGGAACTGCTGCTGGGCCTGCAATTGTTCGAGCTGCATGAAATCTCCTTCTGAGGGTGGGGCGGAGTCTCGCACAGCCCGTCCCACCCCGCACCGCCGTGCGTACGACGGCGACCGCTCATCGGCCGCCGTCGACGGTCGCCCGCAGGGACCACGCGTTCAGCACCTGGTGGATGCTGCGAAGCCGTTCGTTGATCTGTTCCAGCCGTTCCGCCTGGGCGAGCGCCGCCAGCGCGGCGCCGAGGGCGATCTGCTGGTCGGGCGTGAGGTTGTCCTGGTCGATCGTGTAGAGCAGGTCGACGGTCTCGGCGATGGTGTCGGCCACCACTCCTCCTCGGCAGGCGGAAGTCTGTCTATGGAAGCGCTCCCATAATGCCCCGGGAGGGGGAGTTCCATGCCAGGGAACTTCAGCCGGGCAGGTTCGCCAGGACCACGTCGAGGACACGGACCGCGTCCGCCTTGGACAGCGGGTTGTTGCCGTTGCCGCACTTGGGGGACTGCACGCACGACGGGCAGCCGGACTCGCACCCGCACTCGACTATCGCGTCCCGGGTGGCGCGCAGCCACGCCGCCGCCGTCCCGTACGCCCGCTCGGCGAAACCCGCCCCACCCGGGTGCCCGTCGTAGACGAACACCGTGGGTGCCTCCGTGTCGGGGTGCACGGCGGTGGAGAGCCCGCCGATGTCCCACCGGTCGCAGGTGGCCATCAGCGGCAGCAGCCCGATCGCGGCGTGCTCGGCGGCGTGCAGCGCCCCCGGCACGTCGGACGGGTCCACGCCGGCCGCCGTGAGCGACTCGGGCGACAGGGTGAACCAGACCGCCACGGTGCGCAGTTCCCGGGCGGGCAGGTCCAGCGGGCGGGTGTCGATCACTTCGCCGGAGGCGATCCGCCGCCGCTGGTACGACACCACCTGGCTGGTCACATCCACCTCGCCCAGGAAGAGCCCGACCGGCCCCGCGTCGACGTACGAACGCACCGACACCACCGACAGCGAGGTGACGTCCCGGGCGTGGGTGGACCAGTCCGGCTCCTCGGGGTGCACCAGCGCGCACCCGTCGGCCAGGTCGAGCGAGTCGACCACGTACGACACGCCCTGGTGCAGGTAGACCGCGCCGGTGTGGAGCAGGAAGTGCGACGAGCCGCCGTCGACGGTGCCGAGCAGCCGGCCGGTCGCCGCCTCGACCACGCAGACCGGCGCGCCGTCGGAGCCGCGCAGGTCCACCTCGGGGCGTTCCCGATGCCGCCAGTACCAGCCGGTCGGGCGCTCCCGCAGCGCTCCCGCCTCCACCAGCGCGTCCACCGCCTCCTTCGCGCCGTCGCCGAACAGGGTCAGGTCGGCCGGCGTGAGCGGGGCCTCGGCGGCGGCGCAGGCGAGCTGCGGCCCGAGCACGTACGGGTTGGCCGGGTCGAGGACGGTCGCCTCGACCGGTCGCCCGAACACGGCCTCCGGGTGGTGCACCAGGTAGGTGTCGAGCGGGTCGTCGCGGGCCACCAGCACCGCGAGGGCCTCCTGCCCGGAGCGCCCGGCCCGTCCGGCCTGCTGCCACAGCGACGCCCGGGTGCCCGGGTACCCGCAGATCAGCACCGCGTCCAGGCCGATCAGGTCGACGCCCAGCTCCAGGGCGTTGGTCGAGGCCAGGCCGAGCAGGTCGCCGTGCAGCAGCGCGCGTTCCAGCTCGCGCCGCTCCTCGCGCAGGTAGCCGGCCCGGTAGGCGGCGACCCGGTCACCGAGCCCGGGCACCGCCTCGTCGAGGGCCCGCCGCGCGTTCGAGGCCACCACCTCGGCGCCGCGCCGGGAGCGGACGAAGGCGAGCGTACGTACCCCCTCGGCGACCGTGTCGGCGAGCAGGTCGGCGGTCTCCCGCAGCGCCGACCTGCGGACCTGGACGAGGTCCGCCGCCTCGGCCGCCGAGGAGGAGTGGGGCAGCAGCGGAGGCTCCCACAGGGCGAAGGTCACCCCGCCGCGCGGCGAGGTGTCCTCGGTGACGGCGGAGACGGGCAGGCCGGTGAGCCGCCCGGCCGCCGCGGCCGGGTCGCCCGACGTCGCCGAGGCCAGCACGAACACGGGTGTACGACCGAAGCGGGCGCACTGTCGACGCAGGCGGCGCAGGACGTGCGCGACGTGCGAGCCGAACACGCCCCGGTAGGTGTGGCACTCGTCGATCACCACGTACGCGAGGCGCCGCAGGAACCCGGACCACTGGGCATGCCCGGGCAGGATGCCGTGGTGCAGCATGTCGGGGTTCGTCAGCACGAAGCGTGCGTGCCGGCGGATCCACTCCCGTTCGGCGCGCGGGGTGTCCCCGTCGTAGCAGGCGGGGCGTACGCCCTCCAGTTCCAGCGCGGCGACGGCGCGCAACTGGTCGGCGGCGAGCGCCTTGGTCGGCGCCAGGTACAGCACGGTGGCGCGGGGGTCGGCGAGCAGGGTGGCCAGCGCGGGCAGCTGGTAGGCCAGGGACTTGCCGGACGCGGTGCCGGTGGCCACCACGACGTGCCGGCCGTCGTACGCCAGGCTCGCCGCCTCGGCCTGGTGCCGCCACGGCGCGGCCACCCCACGGCGGGCAAAGGCCGCGCGCAGCTCCTCGGGGGCCCACTCCGGCCATTCAGCGGTCGTGCCCGCGCGGGCGGGCACGCGCTCGACGTGGGTGACCGGATCGGCCTCGCCGCGGGCGCGCAGCCGCCACAGCAGATCGGCCGGGGTGCGCCCGGAGCCAGGACCTGCGGATACGGTGGCTGGAGACGACACGTCCTGCACTCTCGCACTGGTGTTCGGAAATGAAAAGCCGGGGGTCTGGGTAAGGGGGAGCCTCGTCCGGTGACCCGGCAGGTCGTTCCGGCGGTAGTGGTTAGATGCCCAGGAGAGTTTACGGCTCTCGCGAAGGAGGATCGATGGAGCTGTCGCTGGCGACCCGCACCGTGGGCGAGCACACGGTGCTTGAGGTCGGCGGTGAGGTGGACGTGTACACGGCCCCTCGCCTGCGGGAACGGCTCCTCGAACTGATCGACGGTGGTGCCCGTCACGTCGTGGTGGACCTGGGTCGGGTGGACTTCCTGGACTCCACCGGTCTCGGCGTGCTGGTCGGAGCGCTCAAGCGCCTGCGTACCGCCGGTGGGTCGTTCGCGCTGGTCTGTGACAAGGAGCCGCTGCTCAAGATCTTCCGGATCACCGCGCTCGACCAGGTCTTCCCGCTGCACCCGACGGTCGACGCGGCGGTCGGCGCCGGTCCGGCCGGCGCCGACGCGTGATGGCCACGGTCCGCCTGTCCTTCTCGCCGGCTCCGGTGCACGTGCGCACCGCCCGCCTGGTCGGTGTGGCGGTCGCCCGACGGGCCGGGGTCCGCGAGGACCTGCTCGACGAGGTGCGGCTGGCAATCGGTGAGGCGTGCACACGCGCGGTCGCCCTGCACCGGCAGTACGGAGTGCCCGATCCGGTGCTGGTGGAGATGTCCGACTCGGGGGCGTACGCGGTGCGGGTCGTCGACCGGGCGCCGATCGAGGCGGGTATCGGCCTGGCCGCGCTCGGGCCGGACGAGTTGGCCAAGGAGTCGCTCAGCGAGGACGCGCTGACCACCGGTGTGGGCTTCGCGCTGCTCGCCGGTTTCGTGGAGGACCTCCAGGTGCGCCCGGTGGAGGAAGGCGTCGGTACCGAGGTCCGCATGGTGTGGCCGGTCGGCCGCTGATCTGATCTTCCGCACTCCAGGCCGTACCCCCAGCGGGGTGCGGCCTCGTCGTCATGGACGCACTCCTATATCAGATTTTTCCTCATAACACAGCGACGAAGATCATCCGGACACGGTGCCCCCTCGGTGTGACCTCCAACACTGTGGAGGGCTACAGTACCCGGGTTGTCAGCAAGTGATCCGCCCTGCGGCCAGCGGGAATGGGTGTTCGTCGCTGGATCGCCGGGTCGGGTCGGTGCGTACTTGCGACTCCGCATCCAGGCGCCGGCCGGTGCGTCTCCATCGGCCTGCGCGAGGTTCGGTACAGGAGGACACAGATGTCCGACACCTTGGCCGCCGAGAGCGGCGGGATCTCCCTCACCGGGAACAATGTCACGTACGTCGTCATCGCCGCGGTGATCGCGCTGGTGGCGCTCGCCTTCGCCGCCGCACTGACGAGGACGGTGCTGGCGGCCGACAAGGGCACCGCCAACATGCAGGAGATCTCCGGGGCGGTCCAGGAGGGCGCCTCGGCCTATCTGATCCGGCAGTTCCGGACCTTGGCGATCTTCGTTCTCGTCGCCGTGGTCCTGCTCTTCCTGCTGCCGGTGCACGACACCGACGGCAGCGAGATCGCCGTGAAGATCGGCCGCTCCGCCTTCTTCGTGGTCGGCGCGCTGTTCAGCGCGTTCATCGGCGGCGCCGGCATGTGGCTCGCCACCCGCGCCAACCTGCGGGTGGCCGCCGCCGCACGGGAGCGCCAGGGCGGCCGGGAGGCGGCCATGAAGATCGCCTTCCGCACCGGTGGCGTGGTCGGCTTCCTCACCGTCGGGCTCGGCCTCTTCGGCGCCGCGCTGGTCGTCATCCTCTTCCGGGGTGACGCACCGACCGTGCTGGAGGGCTTCGGCTTCGGTGCCGCGCTGCTCGCCATGTTCATGCGGGTCGGCGGCGGCATCTTCACCAAGGCCGCCGACGTCGGCGCCGACCTCGTCGGCAAGGTCGAGCAGGGCATCCCGGAGGACGACCCGCGCAACGCCGCCACCATCGCGGACAACGTGGGCGACAACGTCGGTGACTGCGCCGGCATGGCCGCCGACCTCTTCGAGTCGTACGCCGTGACCCTGGTCGCCGCCCTGATCCTGGGCCGCGCCGCGTTCGGCGAGGCCGGCCTGGTCTTCCCGCTGATCGTCTCCACCATCGGCGTGCTCATCGCGATCGTCGGCGTCTTCATCACCCGGCTGCGCGCGTCCGACCGCAACGCCCTGACCGCGATCAACCGGGCCTTCTACCTCTCCGCGGTGCTGTCCGCGGTGCTGGTGGCCATCGCCGCGTTCGCCTACCTGCCGGCCAGTTTCGCCGAACTGGAGGGCGGTCTCACCGACGTCGGCGAGAACCCGCGGGTGGTCGCCATCGGCGCGGTCGTCATCGGCATCGTGCTGGCCGCCGCGATCATGGCGCTGACCGGCTACTTCACCGAGACCAACCGGCGTCCGGTCCAGGACATCGGCAAGAGCTCGCAGACCGGCGCGGCGACCGTCATCCTGGCCGGCATCAGCGTCGGCCTGGAGTCGGCGGTCTACTCGGCGCTGCTCATCGGCGCCGGCGTGTTCGGCGCGTTCCTGCTCGGCGGCAGCTCCATCACCCTGTCCCTGTTCGCGGTGGCGCTGGCCGGCATCGGCCTGCTCACCACCGTCGGCGTGATCGTCGCCATGGACACCTTCGGCCCGATCTCCGACAACGCCCAGGGCATCGCCGAGATGTCCGGCGACATCGACGAGCACGGCGCCCGGACGCTGACCGAACTGGACGCGGTCGGCAACACCACCAAGGCGATCACCAAGGGCATCGCGATCGCCACCGCCGTCCTCGCCGCGACGGCCCTGTTCGGCTCGTACACCGACACGCTGCGCACCGCGTACGCGGACGCCGGGGTGGGCGACGTCGGCGGGGAGATCCTCAACTCGTTGAACGTGGCCAACCCGCGCAACCTGGTCGGCCTCATCATCGGCGCGGCGGTGGTCTTCCTCTTCTCCGGGCTGGCCATCAACGCGGTGTCCCGCTCGGCCGGCGCGGTCGTCATGGAGGTACGCCGGCAGTTCCGCGAGCTGCCCGGCATCATGGACGGCACGCAGCGCCCCGAGTACGGCAAGGTCGTCGACATCTGCACCCGGGACGCGCAGCGCGAGCTGATGACCCCCGGTCTGCTGGCCATCCTCGCGCCGATCGCCGTCGGCTTCGGCCTCGGGCCCGGCGCCCTGGCGTCGTACCTGGCCGGTGCCATCGGGGCCGGCACGCTGATGGCGGTCTTCCTGGCCAACTCCGGTGGTGCCTGGGACAACGCCAAGAAGCTCGTCGAGGACGGCGCGTACGGCGGCAAGGGCTCCGAGTCGCACGCCGCCACCGTCATCGGCGACACCGTCGGTGACCCGTTCAAGGACACCGCCGGGCCGGCGATCAACCCGCTGCTCAAGGTGATGAACCTGGTCTCGCTGCTGATCGCGCCGGCCGTGGTGGCCTGGAGCGTGGGGGACGACCGGAACACCGGCCTGCGGATCACGGTCGCCCTGGTGGCGACGCTGATCGTCGTCGCGGCCGTGGTGTTCAGCAAGCGCAAGGGCGTGGTGATGTCCGACTCCGACGCCGGCACCGGGGCGGGCAGCCCGGACCAGCGACCGGAGGCGGTCAACGTCTGACCCGTACGTGAACCGGTCCCCGGACGGCCCTCCGCCGGCCGGGGACCGGTGCGTACAACGTGGCAAACCTGAGCGGTGCCGCTGTCGTCCGCACGCCGTACGCTGCAACGCATGCGTACGTGCCGGGCGTCAGCCGCCGGAAAGCTCACGGTGGTCCTCGCCACGGTCGTCGTGGTCCTCGCCGGCTGCGGCGGGGGCCCGAGCCCCCGGGCGTGGGCGGCGTCGGTCTGCTCGGCGCTCACCCCGTGGCGTGCCGAGATCAGCCGGCTGACCAGCAGCACCGACCAGCAGATGACGGCACGGACCACCCCCGCGCAGGCGAAGGAGAACCTGGTGCGGCTCTTCGACGGCGCGGAGCAGGCCAGCGAGACGGCGCGGCGCAAGGTCGAGCAGGCCGGCGTTCCCGAGGCCGAGCACGGCGCGGAGGTGTCCGAGGGCTTCCGCACGTCGCTGGCGAAGATGCGCGACGCGTACGGCCGGGCCCGGGACACCATCGACGACCTCGGCACCGGCCAGCCCACCGCCTTCTACGACGGTGTGCGGGCCGCGGTGGAGACCCTCAACAAGGAGTACGACGCCAGCGCGCTGGACACCACCCGGCTGAACTCCGAGGAGCTGAAGCGGGCCTTCGCCGAGGTGCCCGAGTGTCGCTGAGCGGTCCGGGTGGGCAGCCGGACGCCGACGCGCTCCCGGCGCTGTTCCCCGCACCCGAGGAGGATCCGACGGAGTTGCGCCCGCCGTCGCCCCGTACCGCCGGCCGGAAGCGCCGGTCCCGTCCGCCCGCCGGCGACGACCGCCCGCCCGACGGGCCCGTCGTCGACCGGCCTGCCGGAGCCGGTGGGCACCGGGACGGGCCGGACCGCCCGGGAGACGACGACGCCGCCCGGCAGCTCGCCTTCTTCGGCGCGGAAGCCGCGGACCCCTCCCTCGCCGACCTCGCCGGCCTGCTCGCCGGGCCCGCCGAGGTGTCGGTCATGGGCGGCACGGCCCGGCTGTCGGTCCTGCTGGACGCCGCGTGGCGGGTGCACGTGATCGTCGCCGAGCTGGCGCAACGGGGCCTCCCGGCGAGCTGGGAGGCGACCGGCGACGCGCGGCACACGGTGCGCACGTCGTACACCCGGCTGTTGAAACCGCTCGCGGCGGCGTGGCTGCACGGCCCGGCGTTGCGGCCCCCCGCCGGTTTCCACCTCAACGGCCGGCGACTGCGCCTCTGGCTGGCGGCGGCCGGCACGCCCGAGC
>NZ_JBFAMU010000112.1:0-12684 GCF_040656655.1 Micromonospora sp. NPDC049799 | reverse complement strand
GCGCGGGGCCGCTGCCGCCGTGCCCGCGCAGGCTCACCGCGTGCGCGCCGAAGCCCCGCGACGCGGCGTGACCCAACCAGTGCTCGGCGAACGCCCACGCCCCGTGCCCGAAACCCGGTACGAAGAGCAGCGGCGGACGCCCCTCCTCCAGCTCCGGCACCGCGCTGAGCACCTCGCGCCGGACCGGACGGACCGGGCGGGCCCACTCCCGGCCGCGCATGATCCGCACCTGAGGAGAAACGGTGGTCACTTACCCTCCAGGTCGTGCAGGGCGCGCTGGACGGCGCGCAGGTAGTCGGCGTGGCCGACCTCGAACCAGTGCCGGCTGCTGTCCTTGACCTGACCGGAGTAACGCTCACCGGCGTGCCCCTCGACCTTCGCGGCGAAGGCCGCGGCCCGGTCCGGCCGGGTACGCCGCAGCCGCAGCAGCCGGGCGAAGAGCACCGTCTGCCAGTGCGAGAGCGTGAAGATGCCGGAGTCCGGCTGCACCAGACCGGCCACCGCGAGGGTGGGATGGCCGGGCGCGAACGCGTTGAGCCACAGCGTCGGGCGGCCGGCGCCGCCGTCGTCACCGATGATCTTCGGGTCGAGGAACTCGAAGCGGGGCAGGTAGCCGGTGGCGAAGACGACCAGCTCCGGGTCGACCTCGCGGCCGTCGGAGAGTTCGACCGCGTACGGGTGGAAGCGGGCCACGTCCGGCACCGGGGTGATCTCGCCGTGGCCGACGTAGTAGACGAGCTGGCTGTTGGCGATCGGGTGGGTCTCGTACACCCGGTGGTCCGGCTTGGGCAGGCCGAAACGGGTCAGGTCGCCGACGGTCAGCCGCAGCGTCCAGTGGTAGAGCCACTGCCGCACCCGCAGCGGCACCCGCAGCGCGAGCAGCGCGTCGTTGACCTGGTCGGCGGGGCGGCCGAGGACGTACTTCGGCGCGTACCAGTAGCCCCGTCGGGTCGAGTGCCAGCAGTGCGACGCCTGCTGGGCGGCCTCGACGGCGATGTCGCAGCCGGTGTTGCCGGCACCCACGACCAGCACCCGCTTGCCGCGCAGCTGCGCCGGGTCCTTGTAGGAGGAGGCGTGCATGACCTCGCCCCGAAACTCCTCCAGCCCCTCGTACCGGGGCAGCTTCGGCGACCAGTTGTGGCCGTTGGCGATCACCACCGCCGCGTACCGGGTGGTGCGTTCCGGGCCGTACCCACCGGTGCTGCGGGTGGTGACGTCCCACCGGTCGCCGGCCACCGGCTCCACCCGGACCACCTCGGTGCCGAACCAGATGTGCGAGCGCAGGTCGAAGTGGTCGGCGTACCGCTCGAAGTACGCCAGCACCTGGCTGTGGTGCGGGTAGTCCGGCCAGTCGTCCGGCATCGGGAAGTCCGGGAACTGGGTGAAGGGCCGGGACGAGATCAGGTGGGTGCTCCCGTACACGGGGCTCCGGTCGTGTCGCCAGTTCCACGCGCCGCCGACGCCGGTCTCCCGCTCGTAGCAGTCGACGCCGAAGCCGTGCTCCTTGAGGTTCTTCACCGCGGTGAGCCCACTGGCCCCGGCACCGATGACGCAGACCGTGTCGCCCCGGTCCGCGATCGGGCGTCCGTCGGGGGTCAGGGCGAGCGTGCTGGTCTCCGGGTCGGGCCGGCCGTGGTCGGGGGAGGTGGACACCGGTGAGTCTCCTTTTGTGCGGCACGAGTGCCGGTCGCGCAGCATCTTCTCCACATCGGAGCGGGATGTCCAGCCCGGCGGGGGCGGCGCGGTCAGTCGTCGGCGGGCAGCAGCAGGTCCACCAGGACCGGGAAGTGGTCGCTGGCCCGGCGGGTCTGCGGCGTGTCCACCACGTCGTAGTCGACGACCCGGATCCGCGTGTCGACGAAGAGCGCGTCGATGCGCCGGCTGGGGTTGGCGCAGGAGAAGGTGAGCCGGTCGGCCCGGTCCATCGCCTCCGCCGCGTCGGTCAACCCGGCCGCCACCGTCGCCCACGCCGGGGAGTCCGGGCCCTCGTTGAGGTCGGCCCCCGCGATCACCGGCAGCGTCGCCGCGTCCAGGTCCCGCTTGAACAGCGCGGCCTGACCGGGGCGTTCGGACGGGTCGGTGGACAGGTGCGACCCGGCCAGGGTGAACCGGGCGCCCCGGCCGACCACGCAGTCCGCGTACGCCGCGCCGCGCAGGTGCCGGCCCGGGGTCAGCGGGAAGCGCCGGCACCGGGTGGCCGTGACGCGGACCCGCAGGCTGGTCAGCAGGACGTTGCCCAGCGACGGCAGGCCCCCCGCGGCGACCACCAGGCCGAAGGACTCGGCGAGCGCCGCGGCCTTCTGCCGCCACAGGAACCGGCGGGGCCCCTCCTGCACGATGACCACGTCGGGCGACGCCGCGCGGACCACCGCCGCCAGTGCGGCGGTGTCGTCCCGCTGGCTGTGGATGTTGTACGAGACGACGCGCAGCGGCACGCCGTCGGTGTGCTCCGCCATGCTCTACAGCCGGCGGGCCAGATCGGCGGCGCCGATGACGCCGGCGGTGTTGCCCAGCTCGGCGGGGCGGATCTCGGCCACCGGCAGCCGGCTGCGCTGGGCCAGCGCGTCGGTGAAGGAGCGGCGGGTCGGGCCCATGAGCAGGTCCCCGGCGTCGATCACGCCACCGCCGACCACGAGCACCTGCGGGTCGAGGATCTGCGCCATGTCCGCGAGGCTGGTGCCCAGCCAGCGGCCGACCTGCGCGAACGCCTCGGCGGAGACCGGGTCGCCGCCCTGCGCGGCGGCGGTCACCATGGGGCCGGTGATCGCCTCGGCCTCACCGCCGGCCAGCTCCAGCAGGGCGGTGGCGCGGTGCGGCTCCTGCCGGGCGGCGGCCCGCGCGAAGCGGACCAGGGCGCTGCCGCTGGCGTACTGCTCGATGCAGCCGAGCCGCCCGCAGCCGCACTGGTGCCCGTCCGGCACGGTGAGCATGTGACCCAGCTCGGCGGCGATGCCGTTGGCACCGCGTACCAGCTCGCCGCCGAGGACGATGCCGCCGCCCACACCGGTGCCGATGGTGAACATGATCATCGAGTCGTCGGCGTCGCGCGCCGCGCCGTGGCGGAACTCGGCCCACGCGGCGACGTTCCCGTCGTTCTCCACGATCACCGGCAGGCCGACGGCGGCGCTGACGTACTCCCGCAGGGGTTCGTCCCGCCACGCGAGGTTCGGGGCGAAGAGCACGGTGGACCGACTCGCGTCGATCCAGCCGGCCGCGCCGATACCGACGGCGTTTACCGTACGGCCGGCGGACAGCTCGCTGACCAGCTCGATGATGACGTCGCGGGTCTTGGCCACGTCGTCGGCGGGAGTGTCCCGTCGGGCCTGCACGAGGACCGTGCCGGTCTCGTCCACGACACCGCCGGCGACCTTCGTGCCACCGACGTCGACTCCGATGGTCAGCGTCACCGCTGCCACTCCCCTCTGCTGTGCTGTCCGACGTCCGGCCGAGACCGGCCCTGGATGACGTCGGATTGTCCGGTGGTCAGGCTCCGTCGCCCGATGCGTCCCCGTCCGCGCCGCCCGGCGCTCGTGAGGCGGGCACCACGGGACGGTCGGCCGCCGGCCGGACCTGGGCCGGGGCGACCGGCCCGGCGTCGTCGACGGGCGGGGCGGCGGCGGTCGGTTCGACCCGGTCCTCCGCGCGTGTGGCGGCGGACCAGACATCCCGCTCCGGCGCCGACGGAGAATCATGCCCGCTCCGGGTGGCCTCGCGCCACACGTGATCGTCGGCGCCACCCCCACCGCCGGCCGGGGCGGCGCTCACCGGCCCGTCCGCCGGGTGGTGGGGTTGCTCCGTCGGGGCGAACGCGCGCAGCAGACTGGCCACTCCGGCGGCCAGATCGCCCGCTCCGGTGGCCAGCCGCTCGGCGAATTCCGGACTCGGGTCGCGCAATGCCGCCATTGCCCGGCACAGCGGACAGACGCTGCACTCCGCGGCACCGGTGGCGAAACCACCCACGGAACCGGTCGGCGACCCACCCGGGGTGGCACTGTGACCGAGGACACTCGCCACGATCCCACCGAGCGGACCCCACGGGCCGGCGCCCGGACCGGCCGAGGCCAGTCGGGCCGTTGCCAGCAGGGTGGCGACGAGCCGCTCCGCTTCTTCCCGGGCCGAACCCGGATCCGTTGCCCCCATGGTCGGCTCCTCTACCGTGGCGTCCGCGCCGCCGGCCGCGTCACGACGCCGCACCGGGTGCTTCTACCCGGCGCTTGAGCTGCTTCAACGCGGTATCCATGATCATTTTCTCGGCCTTTCGGCGAAACATGCCCAGCATCCCCACCGACAGCTCGACCTCCAGCGTGTACGTCACCGTCGTGGTGCCGTCCGGGTTCGCCTCCAGGTCGTACGAACCCTGCTGGGAGCGCTGCATCTTCGAGGGCGCGACCAGGTGCCACTCGATCCGGGAGAGATCCTCGGCGTACGCGTAGGCCAGCACGTACTCGTCGGCCATCACGCCGGCGTCGATGGCGAACCGGACCTGGCTGGCGTAGCCGTCCTCGTACTCCTCGACCACCTCCACCCGTTGCACCGCGTCGGTCCACTCGGGGTAGCTCGGGAAGTCGCAGATGACCGCCGCCACCCGTTCCGGTGGCGCGCCGATGATGATCGACTGGGTGGAGGTGTCCGCCATGGGGGGGAGGCTACCCGGCGGGCGGCACGCCCGCGCCGCGCCGCCCCCGGCACGCCGGTTCCACCCCCGCCGGCACCGTCCGGCGAGTCCGCCCGGGCGCCCTCGGGCAACCTGCCTCTTCGCCCCGCCGGGGCGGGCGGGTAGGTTTCGACAGAGCCGACCCCTGCCAGGTGGCGGCCGGCCCGGTCAGTCGTGAGCACGAGGAGTGCAGGTGCGCGAGTTCTCCGTCCCGCCGATCGTCACCGTCGGCGACGCGGCCAACCTCACCGACCCGGTCTGGGACAACGCCGAGGTCGCCCCGGACGCGGTGCAGTTCGTCCGCCCGGACGCCGACGGACGCCCCACGGTCGAGGTCACCTGCCGGCAGTTCCGCGACGAGGTGGTCGCGGTGGCCCGCGGGCTGGTCGCCGCCGGTGTGCAGCCCGGCGCGCGGGTGGCGTTGATGAGCCGCACCCGCTACGAGTGGACCCTGCTCGACTACGCGATCTGGGCGGCCGGCGCCGTGACCGTGCCGATCTACGAGACGTCCAGCGCCGAGCAGGCCGCCTGGATCCTCGCCGACTCCGGCGCGGTGGCCTGCGTCGTCGAGTCCACCGCCCACGCCACCCTGGTCGCCGGCGTCCGGGACCGGCTTCCCGACCTGGAGCACGTCTGGCAGATCGAGCTCGGTGGCGTGGACGAGCTGGTCGCGGCCGGCGCGGCCGTCGAGCCGGCGGAGATCGAGCGGCGGCGCAAGGACGTCCACGCGGGCGACATCGCCACCATCATCTACACCAGCGGCACCACCGGCCGCCCCAAGGGCTGCGTGCTGACCCACCGCAACATGTACGCCGACATCGCCAACGCGGTGCCCGTCCTGCCGAACCTCTTCGGCGAGGGCGCCTCGACCCTGCTGTTCCTGCCGCTGGCGCACGCCTTCGCCCGGCTCATCCAGATCGGCGTCGTGCAGGCCCGGGCCACCATGGCGCACTGCTCGGACACCAAGAACCTGGTCGCCGAGCTGCAGGAGTTCCGGCCGACCTTCGTGCTGTCGGTGCCCCGGGTCTTCGAGAAGGTCTACAACGGCGCGAAGCAGAAGGCCGATGCCGCGGGCAAGGGGAAGATCTTCGCCCGGGCCGAGGCGGTCGCCATCGCGTACAGCGAGGCCCTGGAGACCTCGGCCGGTCCCGGCCTGGCGCTGCGCGCGCAGCACGCGCTCTTCGACAGGCTGGTCTACCGCAAGCTGCGCGCGGCGCTCGGCGGCCGCTGCCGCGACGCCATCTCCGGCGGCGCGCCGCTCGGCGCCCGCCTGGGGCACTTCTTCCGGGGCATCGGAGTGACGATCTGCGAGGGCTACGGGCTCACCGAGACCTCCCCCGCCGCCGCGGCGAACCTGCCCACCGGCACCCGCATCGGCACCGTCGGCCGGCCGCTGCCCGGCGTGACCATCCGGATCGACGACGACGGCGAGATCCTCATCGCCGGTGACCTGATCTTCCAGGGCTACTGGCGCAACGAGGCGGCCACCGCCGAGGCGATCAGCAGCGACGGCTGGTTCCGCACCGGCGACCTGGGGCACCTCGACGACGACGGCTTCCTCAGCATCACCGGCCGCAAGAAGGAGATCATCGTGACCGCCGGGGGCAAGAACGTCGCCCCGGCCGTGCTGGAGGACCAGGTCCGGGCCCACCCGCTGGTCAGCCAGTGCGTGGTCGTCGGTGACCGGCAGCCGTTCATCGCCGCGCTGGTCACCGTCGACGAGGAGGCGCTGCCGGCGTGGCTGGAGTCCGCCGGCCTGCCGGCGGACACGGTGATGGACAAGTTGCGCGAGCACGAGGGGCTGCGCGCCGAGATCCAGGTCGCGGTCGACACCGCCAACCAGGCGGTCTCCAAGGCCGAGGCGATCAAGGTGTTCCGGATCCTGCCGCAGGACTTCACCGAGGCGACCGGCGAGCTGACCCCGTCGCTGAAGGTCAAGCGGCAGGTCGTGCACAAGACGTACGCGGCGGAAATCGCCGACATCTACCGAGGCTGACTACGATCCGTCACGTGCCCGCCTCGACGCCCACCCGGCCACACCCGCATCCCCTCGCCACCGCCGCGCGCGTGGTCATGCTGGCGCTGGTCGCCGTCCTGACCCTGTTCGCGACCCACGACGTCACCCAGCTGTGGTGGATCGCGCTGCTGGGGGTGGCGGGCCTGCCCGCCCTCCTGGCACCCGAGCATCCGCTGTTCGGCCCGCTCAGCCGGGTCGCCGAGGTGGTCGTGCTCGGGCTGGCCGCCAGCCAGGTGGCGGCCGTGGCCACCATCGGCGGTGAGATCGGCGGGCTGGGAGCCTCGGCGGTGCTGCCCTACCTGGCGGTGCCGGTGACGGTCACCGCGCTGCGCCGCCGGTTCCGGGAGGGCACCGCGCTGCTCGCGGTCACCGCGGCCACCCTGCTGGTGGCGGGAGCCCTCACCGAGGTGGGCGGCGAACGGCAGCTCACCGAGATCGGCTACCTGGCCGTGTGCGCCCAGTGGTTGATCCTCGCCGGCCTCGGCCTGTACGCCGCCGGCACCCTGCACCGGGTGATGCAGGCGCGCGGCGACGGCAAGCCCCAGCCGTACGCCGAGGCGACCCGGCTGCTCACCCAGCTGCGCACGGTCGCCCGCCAGCTGCCCGGCGCCACCCTCGACCCGGGCGGCATCTCCGAGCACCTCCTGGAGGAGCTGCGCACCGTCGCCCCGACCGACCGCGGTGCCGTGCTGTCGGCCAGTGGCGGCGGCCGGCTGGTCGTGCTCGCCCAGATCGGCGCGGACCGGGTGGACTGGGAGACCACGCTCGACGCGGACTCGGCGATCGCCGACGCCTGGGCCAGCCAGCAGCCGCAGACCGCCGCCCGGTCACAGTCCCGCACGCACCGCGGCAGCGACGTCTCCGCGCTGATCGTGCCGCTGGTCGCCGGCGTCCGCACGGTGGGTCTGGTGGTGCTGGAGGCGGACGCCGCACAGGCGTACCCGCCGCCGGTGGTGTCCCGGGTGACCGGCCTGACCAGCCCGGCGGCGCTGCGGCTGGAGGCGGCGCTGCTCTTCGACGAGGTACGGTCGCTGGCCACCAACGAGGAGCGGCAGCGGCTCGCCCGGGAGATCCACGACGGGGTCGCCCAAGAGCTGGTGATGGTCGGCTACGGCATCGACAACGCGCTGGCCACCGTGCACTCCGACGCCGCCGAGACCGAGGAGTCGCTGCGCCTGCTGCGCCAGGAGGTGACGCGGGTGATCCAGGAACTGCGGTTGAGCCTCTTCGAGCTGCGCAGCGAGGTGGACCGGCACGGCGGCCTGGCCGCCGCGATCGCCGAGTACGCGCGCACCGTCGGCGCCTCCGGCGGCCTGCGCGTACACCTGTCCCTGGACGAGTCCACCGCCCGGCTGCCCGCCGCCACCGAGGCCGAACTCCTGCGCATCGCGCAGGAGGCGGTGACCAACGCACGCAAGCACGCGGGGGCGTCGAACCTCTGGGTCACCTGTGAGGTGGACCCCCCGTACGCCCAGATCGAAGTGTCGGATGACGGTCACGGGATGGGTGACCAGCGCCCGGACGGGCACTACGGTCTTGCGATCATGGCCGAGAGGGCGGAACGTATCCGGGGCCGGTTGGAGATCAGGCCGCGGCGCCCGAGCGGCACGACCGTGGCGGTGGTGGTCGGTTCCTCACCCCGGCGCGATAACCTGCGCGGTAGCGCAGACGCAGCAGAAGGGGAGTAACCCGAGGATGACCACAAGTCCGACACCGGCCACCCGCACCAAGGTCCTCCTTGTCGACGATCACGACCTGATCCGCAAGGGCCTGCGGCACGCGTTCGAGCGCGACCGGCAGTTCGAGGTCGTCGGCGAGGCGGCAACCGCGGCGGAGGGCGTACGCCAGGCCGGTGCGCTCCAGCCGGATGTGGTGATCATGGACCTGCGGCTGCCCGACGGCAGCGGCCTGGAGGCCACTCGGGCGCTGCGCAAGTCCAGCGCCTCGATGGGCATCGTCGTGCTCACCATGTACGCCGGCGACGACCAGCTCTTCGGCGCGTTGGAGGCCGGGGCGAGCGCCTTCGTGCCGAAGACCGCGCCGGCTGACGAGGTGGTGGCCGCCGCCCGGCACGCCGCCTCCTCCCCCAGCGCCTTCACGGCGGCGGACCTCGCCGAGGCGATGAAGCGCCGGCTCGCGCCGTCCGGCCCGCAGCTGTCCCCACGCGAGGGGCAGGTCCTGCGGCTGCTCGCCGACGGCATGAGCGTGGCCGGCATCGCCAAGCAGCTCTTCGTCAGCGAGTCCACCGCCAAGACGCACATCTCGAAGCTCTACGAGAAGCTCGGCGCGGCCAACCGGGCGCAGGCGCTGATGACGGCGCTGCGGCTGGGTCTCCTTGAGGCGCCGGACGCCCCGAAGTTCTGACCCTCGACACCGTTCTCCCCGACCGCGCCCGCCCTTTCGGCGGGCGCGGTCGCGTTTCATCGACCGGCGTACGCGACGGGCGCGGAGGCACGCTATGGTCTCCCGGGCGACGCGGCTTCCGCGTTGGGCGAAGGGGTGAGCACATGCAGCGTCCGGAGTGGGCACCCGACGGAATCGACATCGAGCGCCCCAGCGTCGCCCGGATGTACGACTACTACCTCGGCGGCTCGCACAACTTCGCCGCGGACCGGGCGGCTGCGCAGGCCATGGTCGCCGCGGTGCCGGAGGCGCCCCTGATGGCCCAGGCCAACCGGGCCTTCCTGCGCCGGGCGGTGCAGTTCCTCGCCGGCCAGGGCGTACGCCAGTTCCTGGACATCGGATCGGGCATCCCCACGGTCGGGAACGTGCACGAGATCGCCCAGCGCGCCACGCCGGACGCCCGCGTGGTCTACGTCGACGTCGACCCGGTCGCGGTGGCGCACAGCCGGGAACTCCTCGACGGCGACGACCGGACCACCGTCGTCCAGGAGGACCTGCGCCACGCCGACCGCATCCTGGCCCACCCGGAGGTACGCCGGCTGATCGACTTCGACCAGCCGGTGGCGGTGCTGGTCGTGGCGGTGCTGCACTTCGTCTCCGACGACGACCGGCCGGCGGAGCTGCTGCGTACGCTCCGGTCCGCTCTGGCGCCGGGGAGCTGGCTGGTGCTCTCCCAGGCCAGCGCCGACGGACGCCCCGGCGCGGAACGGGCCGAGGCCGAGGCCGTCTACCGGCGGACCGACAATCCGCTGTGGA
Organism: Micromonospora sp. NPDC049799; assembly: GCF_040656655.1. NCBI lineage: Bacteria > Bacillati > Actinomycetota > Actinomycetes > Micromonosporales > Micromonosporaceae > Micromonospora > Micromonospora sp. NPDC049799. The sequence goes on along the minus strand of NZ_JBFAMU010000112.1, from coordinate 2,854 downwards.
TCCGCAGCCGCCGCGAGCTGACCGCCCTGTTCGACGGCTTCGAGCTGGTCGAGCCCGGCGTGGTGTGGGTGCCGCAGTGGCGCCCGGAGTCCACGGACGCCGCCGAGGACGCCGAGCGGTCCGCCTTCATCGGCGGCGTCGGGCGGCTCGATGGATGACCGGCCCGGAGCGACGGTGGCCAGGCCACCGGCCGCCCCGGCACGACAGCCGTCCGGCGCGTGGACGTTCGCCCACGCCTGGGCCAAGGCGGTCGCCGGCACCAGCTACCTGCCCCAGACGCAGGAGCAGTTGGAGGCCCTGCTGCACGGCCTCACCGAACGGTTGGCGGCGGCGCTGCTGGCCGAGCCGTTCGACCTGCGGGCCGGCCAACGGGTCGGCGCCGAACTGGTGGCCGCGCACGTCGCGTCCGCCGAGGGGCTCGGCCGTACCGTCGAGGTGTTGCAACTGCGCCTGGTCCGCGACCTCGGGCTGGTCGCCGACGACGTCGAGGACCGGATGGCCCGGCTGCTGGCGGCGGTCGCCACCGGGTACGCCCGCGCGTTGCGCGACCGGACGCTGGACGAGCAGGAGTCGATCCGGCGGGCGGCGATGACCGCGCGGTCCCAGGCGGAACGGGCGCTGCGCGACAGCGAGGCCCGCTTCCGCCACCAGGCCACCCACGACCCGCTGACCGACCTGCCCAACCGGGCGCTGTTCACCGAGCGGCTCGCCGCGGCGGTCAACGCGCCGGGGCGGGGCGCCGACCGCGTCGGCCTGTGCTTCCTGGACCTGGACCGGTTCAAGGTGATCAACGATTCGCACGGGCACCAGGTCGGCGACGCCCTGCTCCGCGCGGTCGGCGACCGGCTCCACCGCGCCCTCGACGGGCACCTGGTCGCCCGGCTCGGCGGGGACGAGTTCGTGGTGCTGGTGGAGGGCAGCGCGGGCACCCGCGACATGATCGAGGTGGCCGAGGCGGCCCTGGCCGCCGTGCGGGAGCCGACCGTGATCGACGCGCACGAGCTGACCGTCACGGCGAGCCTCGGCATCGTCGAGCGGCAGGTCGCCGGCACGTCGCCGGGCGGCCTGATGCGGGCCGCCGACAGCACGCTGCACTGGGCGAAGGCCGCCGGCGGAGGGCGTTGGGAGCTGTACGACGCCGACCGGGACCGCCGCGACCTGGCCCGGTACGCGCTCTCCGCCGCGATCCCCACGGCCCTCGACCGGGGTGAGTTCTACCTGGACTACCAGCCGCTGACGTCGCTGCGCGACGGTCGGGTGCTCGGCGTGGAGGCGCTGGTCCGGTGGCGGCATCCCGAGCGGGGCGTGCTGCGGCCGGACAGCTTCATCGCGCTGGCCGAGGAGACCGGCCTGATCGTGCCGCTCGGCGGCTGGGTGCTCGCCGAGGCGTGCCGGGCGGCGGGCAGTTGGTCGACGGCGGGTGCCCCCGCGCCGTTCGTCAGCGTCAACCTGGCCGTCCGGCAGGTGCACGGCCCCGGTCTCGTGCAGGACGTCCGGACCCTGCTGGCGCGCACCGGCCTGCCGCCGGAACGGCTCCAGCTGGAGATCACCGAGAGCACCATGATGAGCACCGCGGCGGAGCCGGTCCGTGCCCTGCGCATGCTGGCCGACCTCGGCGTACGGATCGCCATCGACGACTTCGGCACCGGTTACTGCAACCTCGCCTACCTGCGGGACCTGCCGGTGACCGAGTTGAAGGTGGCCGGGGAGTTCGTGGCCGGGCTGCGGTCGCCGGAGACCCGTGCCGACGAGCGCATCCTGGCCTCCCTGGTGTCGCTGGCGCACGCGCTGGACCTCACCGTCACGGCCGAGGGCGTGGAGACCGCCGGCCAGGCCGAGCGACTCCGCGCGATCGGCTGCGACGCCGGCCAGGGCTGGCACTTCGGCCGCCCCGAACCCGCCGACCAGATCCTCGCCCGCCTGACCTGACCACACCCCGCGCCCCCGCTGCGACGAGCCGGGCGGGGGTGGGGAGGTCAGGCCCGGAGGAGGGTGGTCATGCGGTTGGCCTGGGTTTCCCAGCGCCACTCGCGCTCGACCCACGCCCGCCCGGCCGCGCCGAGCTGACGGGCGAGGTCGCGGTCGGCGAGAAGCGTCGCCACCCGCCCGGCGAGTGCGGCCACGTCCCGGCCCGGCACCACGTAGCCGGTCTCCCCCTCACGGACCGCGTCCGGGGCGCCGCCGGAGTCGCCGGCCACCACCGGCAGGCCGGTCGCCGACGCCTCCAGGTAGACGATGCCCAGCCCCTCCACGTCCAGACCGCCGTTGCGGGTGCGGCACGGCATGGCGTACACGTCGCCCGCCGCGTAGTGGGCGGGCAGCTCGGCGGTGGGCACCGAGCCGGTGAAGACCACGTCCCGCTCCACGCCGGCCTGGCGGGCCAGCTTCCCCAGCGCGGCCCGGTAGGGGCCACCGCCGACGACCAGCAGCGCCGCGTCGGGCACCCGGCGGCGGATCTCCGGCATCGCGCGGATCAGCATGTCCTGCCCCTTGCGCGGCACCAGGCGGGACACGCAGACCACCACCGGCCGGTCGGCCAGACCGAGCCGTACCCGGACCGGCTCGCCGTCCACCGACGGGTGGTAGGTCTCGGTGTCGACGCCGGGCGCGAGCCGGTGCAGCTCGGTCACCCCGTGCAGCGCCCGCTCCAGCCGGACCCGGGTGTACTCGCCGAGGTAGGTGGTCACGTCCACGCCCTGGCCGATGCGGCGCAGCGCGTTCCGGGCACCGGGCAGCGCGGCCCAACCGACCTCGTGCCCGTGGGTCTGTGCGACATGGCCCTGATCGACGTCGTCCTGCTGGTCACGAGCGGTCGGGTGGTCTGACGGCCACACCGGCGGGTGGCATCCCCGGG
>NZ_JBFAMU010000111.1:0-12773 GCF_040656655.1 Micromonospora sp. NPDC049799 | reverse complement strand
CCACCGTGGCCGGTGCGGGGAGGATGGCGACGTGGGGTTGCTGACCATCGGGGCGTTCGCCAGGGCGGCGGGCCTTACGCCAAAGGCGTTACGCCTGTACGACGAGATCGGTCTCCTGCCGCCGGCCGCGGTCGACCCGGAGTCCGGGTACCGGCTCTACGAGCCCGGGCAGCTGGAGCGGGCTCGGTTGATCGCTTCGCTGCGCCGCATCGGGATGCCGCTGGCCGAGATCCGTCAGGTGTGCGGCCTCGATGCCGAGGCGGCTGCCGGGGCGGTCAACGCGTACTGGCAGCGGGTCGCCGCCGACACGGCGGCCCGCGGGCGCCTCGCCACCCTCCTCGTGGACCTCCTCTCCGGAAGGGACACGACCATGTCCGAGATCGAACTCCGGTACGCCGTCCGCTGCGAGGCCGGCGCCGTCCGGGAGACCAACGAGGACGCCGCGTACGCCGGCGAACGGCTGCTCGCCGTCGCCGATGGCATGCGGGGACCCGGCGGCGCGGCGGCCAGCGCGGCCGCGATCGACGTACTCAGGCCGCTGGAATCGGCCGACGTGCCGGCGGCCGACCTGCTCGGCCTGCTGGCCGACGCGGTCGCCGACGCCGACCGCACCGTGCGCGGGTCGGCGGTCGGCGACCACCAGCCGGTCACGACCCTGACGGCGCTGCTCCGGTCCGGCACCCGGCTCGCGGTGGTGCACGTCGGCGACACCCGGGCGTACGTGCTGCGGGGCGGCGAGTTGTCCCAGCTGACCCAGGACCACACGTACGTGCAGTCGCTGGTCGACCAGGGTCGGCTCGGGCGCGAGGAGGCCGACGCGCACCCGCAGCGGGCCCTGCTGGTGCGTGCCCTGGGTGCCGGCGGGAACCACGTCGAGGCCGACCTGGCGCTGCGTACCGCGGTCGCCGGTGACCGGTACCTGCTGTGCTCGGACGGGCTGTCGGCAGTCCTCGACCGGCCGGCGCTGCACGACGCCCTCCGCGCGGCGGCCGGACCCGACGAGGCCGTACAAAGCCTGGTGGACCTCGCGTACGCGGCGGGGGCGCCGGACAACGTCGCCTGCGTCGTCGCCGACGTGGTGGCCGCGTAGATGCCACCCCGCACCGGCCCTCCCGGTCAGCCGGACGCGGAGGGCCGGCGCGGCCCGACTCAGCGGTCCACGGTCAGGCGAATCGTCACCGTGTCGCCCACGTCGAGCCGCTCGGCCCGGCGTACGCCCGCCTTCACCGGCACCACGTACCGACCGTCCTTGGGCCACAGCGACGTCCGCCAACCGGTGCCGCCGATGCGGGCGGCGACCGGGATCATGCCCCAGCCGTAGCTGACCGACGCCGACGTCGCCTCCAGCTCGGCGCACTCCGGCTCCGGGACCGTGACGAAGTGCCAGGGTGACGGGCCCTTCCAGAACCACAGCTCGCCGGTGAACTCCAGGTCCATCGATCCAGGATAGGAGCGTCGGCGCCGGACCCACCTCCCCGTACGCTGCGATCATGCGGATTGGCATCGTGATCCTGCCCGACCAACGCTGGTCGGAGTCGCAGCGGCGTTGGCGGCAGGCGGACGAGTGGGGTTTCGACCACGCCTGGACGTACGACCACCTGGGCTGGCGGGACCTGGTCGACGGCCCGTGGTTCGACTCGATGGCCACGCTCACCGCCGCCGCCACGGTGACCGGACGGATCCGGCTCGGCACGCTGGTCGCCTCGCCGAACTTCCGGCACCCGGCCGCGTTCGCTCGGCAGGTGACCACGCTCGACGACGTCTCGGCGGGGCGGGTGCTGCTCGGCCTGGGCGCCGGCGGCATCGGCTTCGACTCGGCGGTGCTGGGCGGCGAGGAGCTGCCTCCGCGCGAGCGGGTCGACCGGTTCGCCGAGTTCACCGAGCTGCTCGACCTGGTGTTGCGGGAGAACGGGACGACCTGGCGGGGCGACTGGTTCGCGGCGGTGGACGCACGGAACAACCCGGGTTGCGTGCAGACGCCCCGGGTGCCGTTCGTGATGGCCGCCAACGGGCCGCGCTCGATGCGGCTGGTCACCCGGTTCGGCCAGGGCTGGGTCACCACCGGCGTCGGCGGCGACGACGTGGAGAGCTGGTGGGACGGCGTCGCGGAGCTGTGCGGGCGGATGGACAAGACGCTCGCGGCGGCCGGTCGGGATCCGGCCTCCCTGGACCGCTACCTGTCGCTGGACGCCGCGCCGGCCTTCTCGCTGCGCAGCGCGGAGTTCTTCGCCGACCAGGTACGGCGGGCCGCCGCCCTGGGCTTCACCGACGTGGTCACCCACTGGCCCCGGGCCAGCAGTTGGTACGCCGGCGACGAGTCGGTCCTGGTCGACGTCGCCACGAACCTGTTGCCGGAGCTGCGCGGGTGACGGCTTCAGGTGCTGAGGTCGCCGGTGGCGATGCCGCCGTCGCCGGCGGAGACCAGCCGGAAGCGTACGCAGACGACGTCCGTGTCGTCGGTGACCGGAGTGCCCATCCGCGCCCAGAAACGGGCGTGTCCCTCCCGCCACTCCTCGATCGAGCGGTCACCCTCCCCCTCCGAGCGCGCGAAGTCCCACGACACGTCGGCGAAGCGGACCACCTCGACGCCGGTCACCTCGACGACGGCGACCAGCGCGTCGTGATCGTCGACGAGGACCAGCCGCTCGCCGACGTGCTCCAGGTCCTCGTTCTCCCCGGCGTACTCGGTGAGCAGCCCGGCGGTCGCGGTCTTCACGCCGGCGAGCACGAGCGTGTTGAGGTTCGTCCGCATCTCACCGGGCGTACCGAGGTCGAGTGTGCGCAGTCCGCCGATCCGAGGCCACATCCTGCCGAGGCTACCGCCCGGTTTGGTCCGGCGTCGTCTCCATTGTCGCCCCCACCAGGGGCGGGAGCGGCGCTACCGTGATGGCGACGAGGACGAGGAGAAGAACATGGCGGACCGCCAGGCGATACTGATCCCGGGTCGGGGCTACGACACCCGCTACCCGCTCTTCGTCTACGCGGGTGAGGCGTTGCGCAGGGCCGGCTTCGCCCTGCACGCGATCTCGTGGCAGGTGCCCGAGGACCTGGCGATGGCGCAGGCCCGGGCCTGGGTGGCCGGGCAGGTCGCCGCCACCCTCACCGAGCGGACGGACCTGCTGGTCGGCAAGTCCCTCGGCACCTTCGCCACGCCGCTCGCCGCCGAGCGCCAGCTACCCGCGATCTGGCTCACGCCGCTGCTGCGCGTGCCCGAGGTGGTCGACGGCCTGCGCCGGGCCACCGCGCCGTACCTGCTGGTCGGCGGGACCGCCGACCCCTCCTGGGACGGCTCGGTCGCCCGCCGGCTCACGCCGAACGTCGTGGAGATCCCGGAAGCCGACCACGCGCTCATGGTGCCCGGCCCGCTGGCCCGGTCCGCCGACGCGCTCGGCCGCGTGTGCAGCGCCGTCGAGGAGTTCGTTCAGACGAGCTGAGCGGCGTAGCCGGCGGCGCCCGAGCACCCGCTCGTCCCCGGTCAGCCCTCCAGCGCGGTGCCGGAGACCAGCCCGTGGAGGCGCAACTCGGCGACGGTCTCCGGCGCGCAGCCCACCACAACGGCGGCGGTGCCGACCGGCTCGGCGCCCCGTGCCGCGCAGATCTCGTACAGCGCCCGCACCTGGGCGCCGGTGGCCACCCAGTCGTCCACCACCAGCACCCGGTCTCCGGGGTCGATGCTCCGCTCCCGGACCGCGAGGTCCACCCGTCGGCCCCGGAAGTCCGGCGGGCTCTGCGCCCAGGTCAGCGGCCCGGCGGGGAGCCGACCGTCGCCGGGCTTGTGTGCCGGCACGAACCCGACGCCGAGGGCCGTCGCGGCGAGCGGGCCGACGAGGAACCCGGTGACCGCCGGGGAGATCACCACGGTCGGCCGGGCGGCCCGGAACGGCGCGACCAGGGCGGGACCGAGCCGGGCGAGCACGTCCGGGTCGCGCCACCAGCCGGAGACGTCGCTGACCAGGTGGGTCGCCCCGGGACCGGGGTCGATCCAACGGACCAGTTCGACGAGACGTTCGCTCAGCTCAGCGGCCATGGGCCCATCCTGCGGGAGGTGGTCCGCCCACCGGTGACCCGGGCCGGCCGGCCCATCGTGGGTCGGATGATCGGCTACACGTACCACCGTAATTGCGGGCATACCACCATGATCACGTTGACTTCGGAAGTGCTTCTCTCGTTACGGTCCGACCCGGTTTGTTCAGCTAAGGAAAGGACCGGGCCGGTGGCTGGTAGGCACTCCCGTACCCGCATGATCTCCTCACCGGCCGGCATCGCGGCCACCGCGGCGATCGGTGTCGCGCTCGCCGTCGGTGGCACCGTCGGCGCCGTCCAGCTGACCTCGGCCTCGGGATCGGCGCGGCCGGCCGCGGTCGACCTCACGCCGGTCACCCCGTCGGCCGAGCCGACCACGCCGTCGGCGTCGCCGAGCCTCAGCCCCAGTGCCGCGCCCAGCGTGAGTGCGAGCCCGAAGGCCACCCGCACGCAGGCGCCGTCGCGGAGCAGGCCGCGTACCGCCGCGCCGAAGCCGTCGCCGACCGCGACCAAGAAGACCAGCACCGCCCGCCCGGTGGTGGACAGCGGCTCCTGCGGCGCGTCCTTCTACTCCGAGGGGCAGATGACCGCCAACGGCGAGACCTTCGACCCCTCGGCGCTGACCGCCGCGCACAAGACCCTGCCGTTCGACACGAAGGTCCGGGTCACCAATCCGTCGACCGGCAAGTCGGTGACGGTCCGGATCAACGATCGGGGTCCCTTCATCGAGGGGCGCTGCATCGACCTGTCCCGCGCCGCCTTCGCCGCCATCGCCCCGCTCGACGCCGGGCACGTCGAGGTCCGGTACGAGGTGCTCGGCTGAGCCGGTGCGCGACGGCGATCGGCCCCGCGGCGGGGACCAGCCGGCCAGAACCTTCTCGGACGACGGGTCAGGTTCATTCACCAGTTCACGTCCATCGGGCATGCTGTCCGGTGTACGCACGAAAGCCTTCCAGTCGGGCCGCGGCCCACTGAGCCCCGGATCCCGCGCCGGTCTCGGCGCGGCCCTCGCCCTGCTCGCAATCGTGTCCGCCGTGGAGCTGGCCGACGGTCGCGGAGCGAACTACATCGCGCTGATGGTGGCCGGGCCCTTCCTCGCCGCCGCGCTGGCGTCCTGGCGGGTGGTGCTGGGCGTCGGTGCCGCCGCCACCGTGCTGGGGGCGAGCTTCGCCCTCGGCGAGCGGACCGTCTCGCTCTCCACCGCCGTCGCCGTCGCCGGCATCGCGCTCGGCGCGGCGATCGCGGCGGCGACAGCATCGGTACGGGAGCGGCAGGCCGAGCAGATCGCCGAGCTGTCCAAGCTCGCCGCGGTCGCCCAGCAGGCGGTGCTCCGGCCGCTCGGTCCCCAGGTCGGCACGCTCTCGGTGGCCGCCCGCTACATCTCGTCCACCGCCACGGCCGAGATCGGCGGCGACCTGTACGAGGCGGTCGACACCCCGTACGGCGTCCGCATGATCATCGGAGACGTCCGCGGCAAGGGCCTGGACGCGGTCCGGCTGGCGAGCATCGTGCTGGGCTCGTACCGGCACGTGGCGTACGAGCGGGCCGACCTGCGGGCCGTCGTGGCCGACCTGGACCGGGCGGTGGCCCGCAGCGTGGGCGACGAGGACTTCGTCACCGCCGCCCTGGTCGAGGAGCGGGGTGGCACGCTCACGATCGTCAACTGCGGGCACCCGCCGCCGCTGCTGCTGCGCCGGGGCGCGGTGATCCCGCTGGAGCCGCCGGCGCCCGCTCCGCCGCTCGGGTTCATGCCGGTGGTCCGGCCCCGGGTCGAGCGGCTGGAGCCCGGCGACCGGTTGCTGCTCTTCACCGACGGGTTGGGCGAGGCGCGCCGGGACGGCGAGTTCTTCCCGACCGCCGACCGCGCCTGGCGGCTGCTCGGTCACGGCACGGTCGGCGACGGGCTGGCCTCGCTGGAGACCGCCCTGGTCGAGTGGGTGCGTGGTGGTCTCGACGACGACATCGCGCTGGTCCTCATGGAGTACCGGGGCTCGCGTACCGGCGTGACCGCCGCCGTGCCGAGCTGGGAGGTCGGCGCCGCCGAGAGCTGAACCGCAGGTGTGTAATAGCTGTCACTTTCACGATCGGCTTGTCGTTGGCTACCCGCGAGTAATACAGTCTGGAGTTACTGATCGGTAACACCTGTCCGGAAGCGGGGCCAGCGAGCATGACCCACTACAAGAGCAACCTTCGGGACCTCGAGTTCAACCTCTTCGAGGTCTTCGGGGCGGACCGGACGTTCGGCCAGGCGCCTTACACGGAGCTGGACGTCGACACCGCCCGCAGCTTCCTCTCCGAGGTCGACCGCCTGGCCCGCGAGGACCTCGCGGCCAGCTACACGGACAGCGACCGCAACCCGCCGGTCTTCGACCCGGCGACGCACACCGCGCCGCTGCCGGAGTCGTTCAAGAAGTCCTACAAGGCGTTCATGGACTCCGAGTTCTGGCGCCTGGACCTGCCCGAGGTCCTGGAGGGCAGCAACGCCCCCCGCGCGCTCTGGTGGTCGATTGCCGAGCTGGTCCTCGGTGCCAACGCCCCGATCTGGATGTACTCCTCCGGCCCGTCCTTCGCGCACGTGCTCCACGTCGAGGGCACCGAGCAGCAGAAGAAGTGGGCCAAGCTCTTCGTCGAGAAGCAGTGGGGCTCCACGATGGTGCTCACCGAGCCGGACGCCGGTTCGGACGTGGGCGCCGGCCGTGCCCGCGCCATCCAGCAGCCGGACGGCTCGTGGCACATCGAGGGTGTCAAGCGCTTCATCACCTCCGGTGAGCACGACCTGAGCGACAACATCGTCCACTACGTGCTGGCCCGCCCGGTCGGCGTCGAGGGCGTCGGCGGTGCCGGCACCAAGGGCCTGTCGCTCTTCGTCGTGCCGAAGTTCCACTTCGACGAGGAGACCGGCGAGCTGGGCGAGCGCAACGGCGTCTTCGCCACCAACGTCGAGCACAAGATGGGCCTGAAGGTCTCCAACACCTGCGAGGTGACCTTCGGCGAGCACGGCGTACCTGCCAAGGGCTGGCTGCTGGGTGAGAAGCACGACGGCATCCGGCAGATGTTCATGATCATCGAGTACGCCCGGATGATGGTCGGCACCAAGGCGATCGCGACCCTCTCCACCGGTTACCTGAACGCGCTGGAGTATGCCAAGAACCGGGTGCAGGGCGCCGACCTGACCCAGATGGCCGACAAGACCGCGCCGCGGGTGACCATCACCCACCACCCGGACGTCCGCCGGTCCCTGCTGCTCCAGAAGTCGTACGCCGAGGGCCTGCGTGCCCTGGTCTGCTACACCGCCTCCTGGCAGGACAAGGTCGCCATCGCCGAGGCGGCCGGCGACGAGAAGGCCACCAAGCTGGCGAAGCGGGTCAACGACCTGCTCCTCCCGCTCGTCAAGGGCGTCGGCTCCGAGCGGGCGTACGAGCTGCTCGGCCACGAGTCGCTCCAGACCTTCGGCGGTTCCGGCTTCCTCCAGGACTACCCGCTGGAGCAGTACGTCCGGGACGCCAAGATCGACACCCTGTACGAGGGCACCACGGCGATCCAGAGCCTCGACCTGATCTTCCGGAAGATCGTCCGGGACAACGGCAAGGCTCTGATGGCGATCGCCGGCGAGATCCAGGAGTTCATCGCCACCGAGGGCGGCAACGGCCAGCTCAAGGTGGAGCGGCAGGCGCTCGGCAAGGCGCTCGCCGAGATCCAGACCATGCTCGGCGTGATGACCGGGTGGCTGGGTGAGGCGCAGGGCGGCGACACCCGGGCGCTCTACAAGGTCGGCCTGAGCAGCCGGCGGTTCCTGCTGGCCATCGGCGACCTGGTCGTCGCCTGGCTGCTGCAGAAGCAGGCCGACGTGGCGCTCAAGGCGCTGGCCGGCGAGGTGTCCGGCGCCGACCAGGCGTTCTACACCGGCAAGGTGGCCGCCGCCCGGTTCTTCGCCCGCGAGGTGCTGCCGCGCCTCGGCTCCGACCGCCGGATCATCGAGGCTGCCGACCTCGACGTCATGGACCTCCCGGAGGAGGCCTTCTGAGTCACCCCGTACCGCTGCGCGGTGCGGCGGGCCCGGGTACGACCCGGGGATGAGCTGGTCACGACGGCCGGCGGGCTTCGGCTCGCCGGCCGTCGTCCGTCCTGTCCCGGCCCCCGGCACCGGCGCCTGCCGTCCCTCCCGTGGCCCTCGTCCCCCCGGGATGATCCCTGCGCCGGATAACTGAGAGTTATGCCACCCCCTCCCCGGCCATCGCACGCCGCCCACTTTGCTCTCCACCCCGGTACGCGCCAGTGACCTTCCGTTACCGGTGCATATAAGGGTGCAGAGCAAAGTGGGGGCGACGGCATGGTGTCGGGTCGGTGAGGGTTCTGCATCGCACCTGTTCGTGCTCTTTCCGCGGATCGCCGACCGTCTGCGACGCCCGACGGGGTCGCGTCGTCCGTCACGAAGAGTGAGCTTCCCTCGTCCGATAGATCGTCACTTCCAGTAACCGCCGGTCAGCTGCCGGCCAGTCGGCGATTGACCGGTGCCCACTGGGTATCCCGTCGGCGTGGCGGGTAACCATCGCGGGGGTACGTCAGAGAACGCCCAGAGCCACCGCACGGGGGAGTGCAGCGCACATGGGCATTGGTAGCGGGATCTTCCTGATCGCCATCGGCGCGATCCTCACCTTCGCCATCCGGGCGAACGTCTGGTGGGTGGACCTACGCGCGGTCGGCTGGGTGTTCATCCTGGCCGGGCTGGGCGTACTGCTCACCACGCTCTGGTTCTGGCAGGACCGGCGCAAGCGGGCACGAACCCTCATCGTGGAGGAGAACCGGCTGTCGCACCCGACCGCGATGATGCCGCCGCCGCCCGACCCGCCGCCGCCGACGGCGCCCCCCTCCTGAGCGGGCTCAGCCGCGTGCCGTGTGCCGGGCGGTGATGGCGGCGCGGCCCCGGTCCAGCCGCGCCCAGTCAGCGGCCGTCCGGTGCACCACCACGTCACAGCTCCGCAGGCCCTCCCGGTCCGCCCGGTCCGGGTCGAGGAGCGCCGACAGGAGCGAGATGCCCGGGTTGTGGGCGACGAGCAGTACCGTGCGGGCTGCCGGATCGACCCGGTGCACCAGGGCCAGGAGATCCTCCGGCTGCGCCTCGTACGCGTCCGGCTCGTAGCGGACGGCCGGAGCCGGCCCGGCGGAACCGCCCTCCGGGGGAGTGCCGGTCATGCCCAACGCCACCCCGTGCCACGTCTCCCGGGTGCGCCGCGAGGTCGAGCAGAGGACCACGTCGGGCAGCAGGTCGTGCCGGGCGAGCCAGGCGCCGGCGGCGGCCGCGTCGGCGCGCCCCCGGGCGGCCAGCGGGCGTTGGGCGTCCGGTCCCTCGTCGGGCGGCTCGGCCTTGGCGTGCCGCAACAACACCAGCGTCCGTTCCCGGGTGGGTGCGTCCGTCATCCCCCCAGCTTGCCCGATTGGGGATCTCACCGTCGGGGTAAGTCGAGGGAGCCGCAACCTCATCGATGGCCGCGGTGGACGGATACGCCAGGTGACAGCCGAGGAGGCGACGAGATGGGCATTGGCGCCAGTATCTTCCTGATCGCACTGGGTGCGATCTTCGCGTTCGCCGTGGAGGCGAACCTGGGTTGGCTCGACCTCGCCGTGGTCGGCTGGGTGCTGATGCTCGCCGGCCTGGCCGGGCTGCTCACCACCCTCTACTTCTGGAACTCGCGTCGTCGCACCGCCGTCGCGCCCACGACCGTCCGGCGGGAACGCGTCGTCGCCGACCCCGTCGTGCCGGTGCAGGACGACCGGGTCGTCGAGGAGTACCGCGAGGTGCGCCGGCCGGGCCGGACCATCTGACCCCTGATCTCCAGCCACCGGGGGCTCCGCAACGGCGCGGGGCCCCCGGTTCCTGTGCGGACCTCAGGCGAAGAGGGCGAAGTAGATCGCGATGTGGTGGCAGACCGCCGCCACCAGGGTGCAGGCGTGGAAGAACTCGTGGTGACCGAAGACGGTGGGCCACGGGTTGGGCCGGCGGAGCGCGTAGAAAACCGCGCCGACGCTGTAGATGGCACCGCCGACGGCCAGCAGCACCAGGGCGGTCACCCCGCCCTCGTGGAGGATGTCGGGCAGCATGGCCACCGACACCCAGCCGAGGGCCAGGTAGAGCGGGGCGGACACCCAGCGTGGGGCGTGCGGCCAGACCATCTTGAGCGCCACTCCGCCCAGCGCCCCGCCCCACACCAGTGCGAGCATGATCGTCGCCGCGCGGGGGTCGAGCAGGAGCACGCAGAACGGCGTGTACGTGCCGGCGATGAACAGGAAGATCATCGAATGGTCCATCCGGCGCATGATCTGGTAGCCGCGCTCGGACCACACCCGGCGGTGGTAGAGCGCACTGGTGCCGAAGAGGCCGCAGACGGTCAGGCTGTAGATCAGGCAGCTCACCAGCGGTGCCCAGCCGGGCCGGGACGCGGCGATCGAGCAGAGCACGATGCCGCAGACCAGCGCGACGAAGAACGCGTACGTGTGCAGCCAGCCGCGCATCCGGGGCTTACCGATGTCGACCGGCTTCAGGCGAAGCGGTGCGGAGGTGGTCACCCCCACAGGTTACGGCACCGTAGGTTACTTCATGGTAGTGCCGCCGGTCACGAGACATGTCGGGCCGGGTGACCCGAGGTGCGGGGATCGATCGGGAAGGATGGCGGGATGCGGATCCGACCGGTCGGCACCCACGCCCTGCTGCTCGACTGCGCCGAGCCCGAGCCGGGCGGTACGCCGCCCGGCTCGGGCTCGGACGTCGCCGCCCGGGTCGAGGCGTGGCGGGCCGAGCTGTGGCGCCGCCGAGACCGGGGTGACCTGGCCGCCCTGGAGATCGTCCCGGCCGCGACGACCGTCCTGCTGGACGGCGTACCGGACCCGGTGGCGACCGCCGCCGTCGTCGCCGGCTGGACCCCGGAACACCTGACCACCACGGCCGCCGCCGGAAGCGTCGACGTCCCCGTCACGTACGACGGGGAGGACCTGCCCGCCGTCGCCGACCACTGGGGCGTCGACGTGGCGGCGGTCGTCGACCGGATGGCCGGCACCGCGTTCCGGGTGGCCTTCTGCGGCTTCGCGCCCGGGTTCGCGTACCTGACCGGGCTCCCGGCCGACCTGTCGGTGCCCCGGCTGCCCTCGCCGCGCCCCCGGGTGCCGGCCGGCTCGGTCGCCCTGGCCGGCCCGTACGCGGGCATCTACCCGACCGCGTCCCCGGGCGGCTGGCTGCTCGTCGGGCGGACCGCGCTCACGCTGTTCGACGTGCACGCCGACCCGCCGGCCCGACTCGTCCCCGGCACCCGCGTCCGGCTGGTCCCGGCGCGACAGCCGTGATCGAGGTGCTCCGCGCGGGTGCGCTCACCACCGTGCAGGACCTGGGTCGGCCCGGCTGGGCGCACCTCGGCGTACCGCGATCGGGTGCGCTCGACCCGGGCGCGCTGCGGCTGGCCAACCGGCTCGTCGGCAACCCCGAGTCCGCCGCCGGCCTGGAGATCACCCTCACCGGCTGCGAGCTGCGGTTCCGGCGGGCCGCCACCGTGGCGCTCACCGGCGCCGACGTCGCCGTACGGGTCGGCCGGCGCCCCGGAGACACCGGCCGGCCGCTGTCCGTCCCGGCCGGGGCGGTGCTCCGCGTCGACGCCCCCCGCGCGGGCCTGCGGACCTGGCTCGCCGTCGGCGGAGGGATCACCGTCGAGCCGGTGCTCGGCAGTCGGGCCACCGACACCCTCTCCGGTCTCGGCCCGCCCCCGCTGCGCGACGGCGACCGGCTGCCCGTCGGCGCACCGGCCGGACCGCCCGCCCCCGTGGACGTCACCGTCGCGCCACCGGTCCCCGACGAGCTGCGGCTGACCGTACGCCTCGGTCCCCGCGACGACTGGTTCACCGCCGCCGCGCGGGACCGGCTGCTCCGCAGCGCGTACGCGGTGAGCCCCTTGAGCAACCGGGTCGGTGCGCGACTGACCGGCGCACCGCTGCCCCGCGCGGTGGCCGGGGAACTGCCCAGCGAGGGCATCGTCCTCGGCGCGGTGCAGGTGCCGGCCGACGGCCAACCGCTGGTCTTCCTCGCCGACCACCCGACCACCGGCGGGTACCCGGTCATCGGAGTGGTGGACGACGTGACCCCGCTCGCACAGGCACGCCCAGGCACTACGGTGAGATTTCATGGACCTCAACGCTGACCTCGGAGAGGGATTCGGCATCTGGCGGCTCGGCGACGACACGGCACTGCTGGACCTCGTCACCTCCGCCAACGTCGCCTGCGGCTTCCACGCCGGGGACGCGTCGACCATGCGCCGGGTCTGCGAGGCCGCCGCCGAACGCGGGGTCGCCGTCGGCGCGCAGGTGGGCTACCGGGACCTTGCCGGCTTCGGCCGGCGACACATCGCGTACGCCTTCGCGGAGCTGCGCGACGAGATCACCTACCAGCTCGGCGCCCTCGACGCGTTCTGCCGGCTGTTCCGCACCCGGGTGCGCTACCTGAAGCCGCACGGGGCGCTCTACCACGCCGCCGCCTGCGACGAGTCCCAGGCGGCGGCCGTGGTCGCCGCCCTCCGCGAGTACGACGACCAGCTGCCGTTGCTCTGCTCACCCGGCTCGGTGGTCGCCCAGCTCGCCATGGGAGCCGGGCTGCGCGTGGTCGGCGAGGGCTTCGCCGACCGGGGCTACCTGCCCAACGGCCGACTGGTGCCCCGGACCGCGCCGAACGCGCTGGTCACCGACCCGGAGGAGGTGGCCGAGCGGGCGGCCCG
>NZ_JBFAMU010000110.1:0-12806 GCF_040656655.1 Micromonospora sp. NPDC049799 | reverse complement strand
GGGGGCCGCCGCGCGCAGCGCCTCGATCGCCCGCGCGGCGTTCGGCGTGGTGAGGGCCACCTCGACGATGCGTACGCCCTCTTCCAGCAGGGCGGTGCCGGCGGCGACGGCGCCGGCGGCGTCGGTGCCGCGGATGACCGCGAGGATGCGGGCGTCGGTGAGTTCGGCGGTGAGGTTGACGGTCAAGAGATCACCATTCCGCGTAGGAGCCGTCGCGGTGCCGCCAGGTGGGGCTGCGCCACGCGTGCCCGCGCTTGTCGGCCGTCCGTACGGCGTGTTCGTCGATCTCGATGCCGAGTCCGGGTGCTGTGAGCCGCTCGACGTACCCGTCGACAAACGTCAGCGGGGTCTTGTCGAGGCAGTAGTCGAGCACCTCGGCGCCGAGGTTGTAGTGGATGCCGATGCTCTGTTCCTGGATCAGGTAGTTGGGCGTGGCGAAGCCGACCTGGAGGCAGGCGGCGAGGGCGATCGGCCCGAGCGGGCAGTGCGGGGCGAGCTGCGCGTCGTACACCTCGGCCAGCGCGGCGATCTTGCGGACCTCGGTGATGCCGCCGGCGTGCGAGAGGTCCGGCTGGGCGACCGCGATGCCGGCCTGGAGCACCGGCAGGAACTCCTGCCGGTTGTAGAGCCGCTCCCCCGTGGACACCGGCGTGGTGGTGGAGCGGACGAACTCGCCGATCAGGTGCGAGTTCTCCGGCACCACCGGTTCCTCGAGGAAGAACGGCCGGAACGGCTCGAGCAGCGGGGCGAGCCGGCGGGCGGTGGCGAGGGTGAGCCGGCCGTGGAAGTCGACCGCCACGTCCCGCTCGTCGCCGAGCACCTCGCGGGCGGCGGCCACCCGCTGGACCACGCCGTCGAGTTCGGCGACGGACGCGACCGCGCTCATCCGGCCGGAGGCGTTCATCTTCACCGCGGTCAGGCCCGTGGCGACGGCGGCGCTGATCTGGTCGCGGACCTCGCCGGGCTCGTCGCCGCCGACCCAGCCGTAGACCCGGATCCGGTCGCGGACCGGGCCGCCGAGCAGCTGGTGCACCGGCGCGCCGAAGTGCTTGCCGGCGATGTCCCAGAGCGCCTGGTCGAGTCCGGCGACGGCGCTGGCCAGGATCGGCCCGCCCCGGTAGAACGAGCCCTTGGTCATGACCTGCCAGTGGTCCTCGATCCGCAGCGCGTCTTTGCCGATCAGCAGCTCGCTGAGCTGCTCGACGGCGGTGCGGACGGTCTCGGACCGGCCCTCGCAGGTTGCCTCGCCCCAGCCGACGATCCCGGAGGACGTCTCGACCCGGACGAACAGCCAACGCGGCGCGACGAGGAAGGTCTCCACCCGTGCGATCGTGGTCATGGTGTCCTCAGCCCTTCGTGGCGCCGGCGGTGAGGCCGGAGACGACGTACTTCTGCACGAACAGGGCGATCAGCATGATCGGCAGGGTGACCACGGTGGCCGCCGCCATCAGGCCGCCCCAGTCGATGCTGGCGTAGCCGACGAAGTCGAAGATCGCCACCGGGAGCGTCTTGGTGTCGGCCCCGGAGAGCACGAGGGCGAACATGAAGTTGTTCCAGGAGAAGATGAATGACAGGATGCCGGCGGTGGCGATGCCCGGCACCGACAGCGGCAGGGTGATCCGCCGGAACGCGCCGATGTGGGTCAGCCCGTCGACCAGCGCCGCCTCCTCGAGTTCGGTCGGCAGGCCGTCGAAGTAGCCCATCATGATGTAGACGATCAGCGGCAGCGACACGAACATGTGGCTGAGGATCAGCACGGTAAATCCGCCGACCATCTGCAGGTTCGAGAAGACGTAGTACCAGGGCACCAGCAGCGAGACGCCGGGGATGACCCGCGCCATGAGCACGACCAGCGCGGACTTCTTCATGTTGAAGCGGCTCATCGAGTACGCGGCGGGCACCCCGAGCAGGAGCGACAGCACGGTGGCGGCGAGCGCCACCCAGAGGCTGTTGCCGATGAACTGGACGTAGTTCGCCTGCTGGAGCACGTTGGTGTAGTTGTCCAGCGTCGGGGTGAAGGCGAACGCCTTGTCGGTGTCGTAGATGTCGACGTTGGTCTTGAACGACGCGGCGATCATCCAGATCAGCGGCGCCATCAGCGACAGCACCACGAGGACGAGGGCCACCGTCCGGAAGGTTTTGTACGGCCTGCGCAGCTTCATCGGTCCAGCCCCTTCTTGCGGTAGGTCAGGGCCCACATCACCCCGATGATGATCAGGAAGAAGATGATGAGGACGGTCGATGAGACGCCGTAGTCGTTGTAGTCGAAACTGAGCCCGTAGGCGTACACGTTGAGGGTCTCCACCTCGTGGAACGACCCGCCGCCGCGCCCCTTGGTGGCGTAGAGGATGTCGAACGTCTTCAGGGCGTCGATGCCGCGCAGCAGGATCGCGACGATCACGGTGGGCATCAGCAGCGGCAGGGTGACGTGCCGGAACCGCTGCCAGGTGCTGGCACCGTCGATCAGCGCCGCCTCCTGCGGCTCGTCGGACAGCGATGTCAGGCCGGCGAGCAGGATGAGCACGACCATCGGCGTCCACTGCCAGATGTCGATGAACATCGTCGTCGGCAGGGCCGAGTTCTGCCCGGAGAGCCAGGGCTGGGGGTCGATGCCGACCCAGCCGAGCACCTGGTTCGCCATCCCGATGTTGGGGTCGAAGATCAGCCGCCACATCATGCCGACCGCGACCGGGGTGGCCACCAGCGGCAGGAGGATCGCGACCCGGACCCACTTCTCCCCACGGAACGGCCGCCACAGCAGCAGCGCGATGGCCATGCCGAGGACGACCTCGAAGAAGAGCACGACCCCGGTGAAGAGGGCGGTACGCCACACCGCCGGCCAGAAACGGTCGGTGTCACCGAGCACGTCGAGGTAGTTCTGGAAGCCGATGAACTCGCTCTCGGCCCGCACCGATCCCTCGGCGTCGGTCAGGCTGAGGTACCCGGTCCACGCCACCGGGAAGACGATCAGCACGGCGACGAACAACATGGCGGGCGCCGCGAAGAGCCACTTGCGGTGCTCGTTGGCCCAGCGCGACCAGGCCGAGGTCTGCGGGGACGCCGGACGCGCCTCGGGCGATCTTTTGACTGGTGTGGTGACGGCTGACATGAGGTCTCCGGGTGGGTCAGGGCCAGCGTCCCGGCGCGGGTGGCGGAGCCGGTCGGCTCCGCCACCCGCGCTTCGGGCTACTTCGCCTCGTCGTCGAGGAACTTCTGGAACGCCTCGTTCGCCGCGTCCGCCGAGGCGGCCGCGTCCTTGCCGGTGATCGCATCGACGATCGGCTGACCGACGATCTCCCGCGCCTGGGCGACCTTCTCGACCAGCGGACGGTCGTGACCCACGCCGTTGGCGGTGCTGACCGTGGTGGCCTCGGCGAGGTCCTTCGGGTAGGTCGCCGCGCCCTCCGGGTTCTCCCAGACCGAGGTGCGGGCACCGGGGACGCCGGCCTTCTGCTGCGCCAGCGCCTGCTCCTTGCCGGCCGCCCACTGGATGAACTTCCAGGCGTTGTCCTGGTTCTTGGACGCCTCGTTGACGCCGAGCGCCCAGGAGGGGATGTTGTACGGCTTCGAGCCGGCCGGGCCGGCCGGGAAGGCCGCGAACCCGACGGTCTCGGAGACCTTGGACTTGGTCGGGTCGGTGGCGTTCTTGTAGAGCGAGTTGGCCTCGGTGTAGAACGCCGCCTTGCCCTGCGTGAAGATCGCCATCGCCTCGGACCAGCTCATGTCGGTGCTGATGTTCTCCGGGCCGTGCTCACGCAGCAGCCCGCCGTAGTAGGCGTACGCCTGCTTGGCCTGCTCGGTGTTGACCGACGCCTTGCCGCTGGCGTCGACGAAGTCGCCGCCGAAGCTGTAGAGGAAGCTGGAGAACTGCGTGACCGCGGCGGCCTTGCCGGTGCGGGACACGAAGCCCGCCACGCCCGGGTTGTCGGCCTCGACCTTCGCCGCCTGCGCCTTGAGCTCGTCGAGGGTCTTTGGCGGGGCGGTGAAGCCGGACTTCTCCAACAGGTCCTTGCGGTAGTAGAGGACCTCCTGCTCGGTGATGATCGGCACGCCGACCACCTTGTCCTCGTACGTGGTGGCCTGCACGGGTGCGGGCTGGAAGTCGGCGAACTCGAAGGCGTTGTCCGACTTGGTCTTGTCGCTCAGGTCGGCGAGGTACTTGTTCTTGGCGAACAGCTTCCCCTCCTGCAGCGGCCGGTACATCATCACGTCGAGATCGGTGGACCCGGCGTTGAGCTTGACGTTGTACTGGTCGGAGAGCTGGTCCTCGCCGAGCTGGGTGACCTCCACCTTCAGGCCCGACTGCTTCTCGAACTCCGGCAGGGCCTTCTTGATGTTCTCCGTCCACACATGGTTGACCAGCGTCACGCGCACAGTGTTCGAGCTGCCCGCGTCGTCGCCGCCACCGCAGGCCGACAGGCCGAGGGCGACGACCATCGCCAGGGAACTCCCGATTACTGATCGACGTCTCACGTCCATCTCTCCTTATGCCGAGGCCGAGGCCGTGGCCGCCGCCCTCGCCCCCCGACGGGTGGGCCACCACCTCGCGGTTTACATCCGCTTAACTTCGGGATGTTAGGCCGAAAAAGCAGACTTATACAAGAGGTGCAACCAACTGATATGATCCGCCGCGTGAAACAGTCCTCTCCGGGGCTTGCCGGCGCCCAGCTCGCCCCTGTCGAGGCAGGGCTGCACGCACGCGTCCTCGACCATCTCGGCACGGCCATCTGCGGCGGCGAGCTGGCGCCGGGGTCGGTGCTCAATATCGACGACCTGGTCGAGCGCTACGCCGTGTCCCGCTCGGTCGTCCGCGAGGTGCTGCGGGTGCTCGCCTCGATCGGATTCATCGAGGCCCGTCGCCGTGTCGGGGTCATGATCCTCCCCCCGAACGCCTGGAACGTGTTCGATCCCCAGGTGATCCGCTGGCGGCTCGCGTCGTCCGGCCGCATCGTCCAGCTCCGCTCGATCACCGAGCTGCGCACGGCCGTCGAGCCGCACGCCGCATGGCTCGCCGCCGAGCGGGTTGGTCACGACGAGGCCAGCGACCTCGTCGGCCTCGCGGCGAAGATGTGGGCCGCTGGCAAGGCCGGCGACGAGGAGCGCTTCCTCCAGCTCGACATAGAGTTCCACCGGCGGGTGCTGGTGGCCTCCGGCAACGAGATGTTCGTCCGGCTGCAGGACCTGGTCGCGGAGGTTCTCACCGGCCGGCACCAGCACCACCTCATGCCGCACCATCCGCACGAGCAGGCCCTCAAGTTGCACGCGGAGGTGGCCCAGGCGATCCAGCGGCGCGACGGCGAGCGCGCCCGGAAGGCCATGGTGCAGCTCATGGAGCAGGCATTCGACGAGATGAGTTCGATCTGGGAGCAGACCGGCGAACCCGGCGGCGCCTGACACGATCCGCGACCGCGCTAGCTGTAGGCCTTGTCCGCGAGTACCCGATCAGGTCGGTGCGGGGTCGAACTCGAGGAACCGCTCGGTCGCGGCGTCCTCCGTGGGCGCGGTGTAGACCGGCCGGAGCGCCTTGGCGATCTTGTCCCAGTCCTGCCGGGCCGGCGTCCCGCGGCATCCGCACCTCGACCGGCCCGACATCGGTCAGCACAGTCCTGCTCCGGCTGCCGTTACGGGTATTGCCGCTGCCCCGATCGACCAGCATCCGGTCGTCATCTGGCGTCTCTCCCTTGATCGGTCGATCAGCCGTTATCTGTACAGTCCCGCCCCGCCCGGGTGAACTCCATGACCCAGTTGGTCTCCCAGCTGTGTCCCCCGTCGGTGGAGAACGCCTGTTCCCAGCGGCAGGACGTCGGCGTGATCGCCGACCAGAGGAACCGGCACCGGATCGGCCGGCCCTCGTCGACGTCGTCGGCGAGGAAGGTGCCGACGCCGTCGACGAACCGACCGACCACCGGGGGCAGTTCCAGCACCCCACGTAAGCTGTTCATCCAGTAGATCGACCAGGTTCCGTTCGCCGGGTCGAAGATCCGTACGGTGGACCCGGCGAAGCCCTTCGTGGGGAAGGTGATCTCGTCGAAGCTGCCGGCGCCGTCGAAGAAGCTCCGCGCCACGGTGGAACCGGGGAACTCGTCCCACTCGTCGCTGCCGACGTGTCGCCGCACCAGCCGTCGGTTGGCCACGTGCCAGGTGCCGACCAGGAAGTCGAAGTCGCCCATCAGCGTCCCACCGGTCCTTCGGTGCGGGTGTCGGCGAGCCAGCCGTCGAGGTCGGGCCGGTCGGGGGTGAGGACGTGCCGGATCCAGGCGGTGCGTTCGTGTTCCAGCACGCCGAGTTCCCAGACGCAGCCCACCCCGGGTCGGCGCATGTCGGTGAAGTGCGTGGGATCGTCGTCGGGTGAGCCGACCGCCGGCTGGCCGGCCACGGCGATGCGCGCCTCGACGACGTTGTCGAAGAACCAGCTGTACGCCAGCAGGTACGCCCCGGTGTCCGCCCCGCGGTGCAGCACCACCCAGCTGCCGGCGGGGGTGCCGTCGGAGCCGGCGGGCGGGAGCAGGCCGGGCAGGAAGTCGTACGCCGCCCGCTGCACCTCGGGTTCGAGCCGGCGTTCCGGCTGGTCGATGTGGTACCGCTTGATTCTGCGTCCGCCGAGGGTGACCGGTTCCGGCACCCGCAGTTCCTTGTCTCGGAAAGCCATGCCGGGACGGTACGGCCACTCCCCTGACAGCTACTGTCAGCAGAGTGCGGGCCAGTCGACTTCTCTCCCTCCTGCTGCTGCTGCAGAGCCACGGGCGGATGACGGCCGTTCAGCTCGCCGAGCGGCTGGAGGTGTCCACCCGCACCGTCTACCGCGACGTCGAGGCGCTGCACGCCGCCGGGGTCCCGCTCTACGGCGAGGCCGGGCACGCCGGGGGCTACCACCTGGTCGAGGGCTGGCGTACCCGGTTGACCGGGCTGACCACCGAGGAGGCCGAGCGGCTGTTCCTGGCCGGTCTGCCCGGGCCCGCCGCCGAGCTGGGTTATGGGGCCGTCGTCGCCGCGCTTCAGCTCAAGCTGCGTGCCGCGCTCCCACCGGAGTTAGCCGACCGTGCCGCGCGGCTTGAGCAGCGCTTCCATCTCGACACCCCGAGCTGGTACGCCGACGGCGACGCCTCGCCGTACCTCGCGGAGGTGGCGGAGGCGGTCTGGCGGCAGCGCCGGGTGCGGGTGCGCTACCGCAGCTGGCGTGGGGAGGTCGACCGGACGCTGGAGCCGTACGGGCTGGTCCTCAAGGGCGGCCGGTGGTACGCGGTGGCCGGCCGGCCCGGGCGGGACGCTCCGGCCACCTACCGGGTGAACCAGATCCTGTCGCTGGCCACGCTGGACGAGGAGTTCGCCCGGCCGGCGTCGTTCGACCTGCCGGCCTGGTGGCGGGAGCACGTGGTGCGGTTCCGCGCCGGGCTGCACCGCGACGACGCGACGATTCGGCTGTCGCCCCGAGGCCGGCAGCGTCTTCGGGAGGTCGCCACCGAGCTGGTGGCCGCCGCGGTCGACGGGACCGCCGGGCCGCCGGACGAGGCCGGGTGGGTGACCGCGGTGATCCCCATCGAGTCGCTCACGCACGCCCATGGCGACCTGTTGCGGCTGGGCGCGGACGTGGAGGTGCTGACCCCCGCCGCGCTGCGCGAGCGGCTGGCCGCCACCGCCGCCGAGCTGGCCGCCCTGTACGCGCCGCCGACCGGGGTCACCACCTGACGGCGGGTACTCCCCCGGGCGTCATGTCGGTGCCGGCCCACCGGTGCGGTGGGCCGGCGTCGACGACCGGGGTCAGGGTGCGACGTAGGCCGCGAGGTGCTCGCCGGTGAGGGTGGAGCGGGCGGCGATGAGGTCGGCGGGTGTGCCTTCGAAGACGATCCGGCCGCCGTCGTGGCCGGCGCCGGGGCCGAGGTCGATGATCCAGTCGGCGTGGGCCATGACCGCCTGGTGGTGCTCGATGACGATGACCGACTTGCCGGAGTCGACGAGCCGGTCGAGCAGGCCGAGCAGCTGCTCGACGTCGGCGAGGTGCAGGCCGGTGGTCGGCTCGTCGAGGACGTAGACGCCGCCCTTCTCGGACATGTGGGTGGCCAGCTTGAGCCGCTGCCGTTCGCCGCCGGACAGGGTGGTGAGCGGCTGGCCGAGGCTGAGGTACCCGAGCCCGACGTCGGCGAGCCGGTGCAGGATCGCGTGGGCCGCGGGGATTCGCGCCTCGCCGGCGCCGAAGAACTCCTCGGCCTCGGTCACCGACATCGCGAGCACCTCGCTGATGTCCCGGCCACCGAGGTGGTAGTCCAGCACGGACGCCTGGAACCGCTTGCCCTCGCACTGCTCGCAGGTGGTGGCGACGCTGGCCATCATCCCGAGGTCGGTGTAGATGACGCCGGCGCCGTTGCAGGCGGGGCAGGCGCCCTCGGAGTTGGCGCTGAACAGCGCCGGCTTCACGCCGTTGGCCTTCGCGAACGCCTTGCGGATCGGGTCGAGGAGTCCGGTGTACGTCGCCGGGTTGCTCCGGCGTGAGCCGCGGATCGCGCCCTGGTCGATCGACACCACGCCGGCACCGGCGGGGATCGAACCGTGCACCAGCGAGCTCTTGCCGGAGCCGGCCACGCCGGTGATCACGCAGAGCACCCCGAGGGGAATGTCGACGTCGACGTCGCGCAGGTTGTGGGCGTTCGCGCCGCGGATCTCCAGCGCGCCGGTGGGCTTCCGTACGGTCTGCTTGAGGGTGGCCCGGTCGTCGAGGTGGCGGCCGGTGAGGGTGCCGCTGGCCCGCAGCCCCTCGATGGTGCCCTCGAAGCAGACGGTGCCGCCGGCCGTGCCGGCGCCGGGGCCGAGGTCGACGACGTGGTCGGCGATGGCGATCGTCTCGGGCTTGTGTTCGACGACGAGAACCGTGTTGCCCTTGTCCCGCAGCCGCAGCAGCAGGTCGTTCATGCGCTGGATGTCGTGCGGGTGCAGCCCGATGGTGGGTTCGTCGAAGACGTAGGTGACGTCGGTGAGCGAGGAGCCGAGGTGGCGGATCATCTTGGTGCGCTGCGCCTCGCCGCCGGACAGGGTGCCCGACGGCCGGTCGAGCGAGAGGTAGCCCAGTCCGATCTCGGTGAACGAGTCGAGGAGGTGTTGCAGACCGGTGAGCAGCGGGGCCACCGACGGCTCGTCGAGCTTGCGGACCCAGTCGGCCAGGTCGCTGATCTGCATGGTGCAGACGTCGGCGATGTTCTTCCCGTTGATCTTCGACGATCGGGCCTCGGCGGTGAGGCGGGTGCCGTCGCACTCGGGACAGGTCGTGAACGTCACCGCCCGCTCCACGAAGGCGCGGATGTGCGGCTGCATGGCGTCGACGTCCTTGGCGAGCATCGACTTCTGGATCTTGGGGATCAGGCCCTCGTAGGTCAGGTTGATGCCGTCGACCTTGATTTTCGTCGGCTCCCGGTAGAGCAGGTCGTGCAGTTCCTTCTTGGTGTACTTGGCGATCGGCTTGTCCATGTCGAAGTAGCCACTGCCGGCGAAGATGCGACCGAACCAACCCTCCATGCTGTAGCCGGGGATGGTGAGGGCGCCCTCGGCGAGCGACTTGGAGTCGTCGTACAGGGCCGAGAGGTCGAAGTCGGTGACCGCGCCCATCCCCTCGCAGCGCGGACACATGCCGCCGAGCCGGTTGAAGGTCGCCTTCTCGGTCTTCGTCCTGCCGGCGCCGCGCTCGACGGTGATCGCACCGCTGGCCTTCACCGAGGGGACGTTGAACGAGTACGCGTTGGGCGGGCCGATGTGCGGCGTGCCGAGCCTGCTGAACAGGATGCGCAGCATCGCGTTGGCGTCGGTGGCGGTGCCCACGGTGGAGCGGGGGTTGGAGCCCATCCGCTCCTGGTCGACGATGATGGCGGTGGTCAGCCCGTCGAGCAGGTCGACGTCTGGCCGGGCCAGGTTCGGCATGAACCCCTGCACGAAGGCGCTGTACGTCTCGTTGATCATCCGCTGCGACTCCGCGGCGATCGTGCCGAACACCAGGGAACTCTTGCCCGAGCCGGAGACGCCGGTGAACACCGTCAGGCGGCGCTTCGGGATCTCGACGTGAACGTCCTTGAGGTTGTTCTCGCGGGCGCCCTGCACGCGGATCAGATCGTGGCGGTCGGCGCGGTGCGGCTCGGTCGACCCGGTGTCGGTCCTCGTGGCCATGCTCATGTGTCTCCATCTGTCGGGCGGAGCCGCGTTCGCGGTGTCCGTCGGCCCGGGGCCGGGGACGGGAGAAGGCCCGGCGGTACGGCGTGGCGAGCGCGCGGGTCGAGGCCGGTGTGCGCGACGAACCCGGCCACACGGCCGCTCGGTCCCATGGCGGTCAGGCTAGCTGCGGCCCCGCCACCCGTGCTTCTCGATTTCTGATCGGTCGGGTCACCTGTTTGGCGATGCACGCCGGCATGTCCGCCGTCGGGCGTGCTCCCCAGGTCCGATAGGTGCTCGGGGGCACACCGACCAGCTCGGTGAAGCGGGTGCTGAAGGTGCCCAGCGACGAGCAGCCGACCGCGAAGCAGACGTCGGTGACGCTGAGGTCACCGCGACGCAGCAGCGCCATGGCGCGCTCGATGCGCCGCGTCATCAGGTACGCGTACGGCGACTCGCCGTAGGCCAGCCGGAACTGGCGGCTGAGGTGCCCGGCCGACATGTTCACGCCGCGGGCGAGCGCCTCGACGTCCAGCGGCTGCGCGTACTCCCGGTCGATCCGGTCGCGGACCCGGCGCAGTCGCGCGAGGTCGCGCAGGTGGTGTGCCTCGGCTGAGCTGCTGGTCACCTGGGAGATCGTGCCATATCGGGCCGTGGATCGCCTACCGTCGTGGGTCGCGCGCCGCCCTGGCCTGGTCGCCCTGGCGGAAGATCATGTCGAGGTGCTGGTCCAGGACGCGTAGCGCCTGCTGGGGTGGGTAGTGGCCGCCCAGGAGGTGGACGCCCAGTCCTTCCATGAGCGCCAGCAGACCGGCGGCGGTGTCCTCGGCGTGCGGGCCGGGCAGGAGTCCGGCGATGAAGCCGATCATCTGGGCGTTGTCGTCGCGCAGCGTGGAGGCGGCTTCGGGGCGTACGGCGGTGTAGGCGAGGAACGCCAACGCCACCCGCCCGTCGTCACGGGACTGGTCGTCCAGCGGCAGCAGCGTCGCGATGATCGTCCGCAGCAGCAGTCGTGGCGGGGGATCCTCGCCCAGGGCGGCGAGGGCTTCGGTGATACGGGCCTGGCTGCGGTCGCGGACCACCGACAGCGCGAACGCCATCATCTCGTCCTTGGTGCGGAAGTAGTGCTGCACCATTCCCGCCGAGACCCCGGCGGCTGCCGCCACGTGCCGGAGGCTGACGGCTTCGAGGCCCTGCTGTGCGGCGACCCGCATCAGCGCGTCGGCGATGAGCGTTCGTCGCTCCTGACGGTCCACCTTCTTGGGCATGGCAGCGATGCTTTCAAACCGAGGTCGTGAACTGGCGAGCGCGGCGGACGAAGCCGTCGGGGTCGTCGGCGTAGAGGCGCACCTCGTCGACCGGCCCGGTCCTGCCCTTGGGCAGGTCGAGGGTGAGCGGACGGCGCAGCCGGATGTCGACGCTGGTCTGGCTGGCGACGACGAACTGCAGCACCTGGCGGTCGCCGTCCCGCTCCACCTGGACAGACCGGCCGGACGGCAGCGAGCGGTAGCGGGCGTGCACCGCCTCGACGTCGTCCCACGGCACGGTGACGTCGATCGCGGCGTTCAGGCGTGTCCGGATGCCGCGCGGGCCGACGACGTGGGGGTGGATGGTCATGCTCGCGAAGAGACCGACCATCCAGAGCAGGCCCCAGACGCCGAGGACACCGACGATCCAGCGGGCCGGGCGCCAGGGCACGACGTTGCTGACGATGAGGTCGAAGATCGGGATCTCCACGGCGGACAGTCCGATGAGGACGCCGAGGATCGGCTTGACGACGCCGAGGTAGCTGAACGGCGCGTCGCCCGGTTCCAGCGCCGGCGGCCGGCGACGCGCCCAGAGGTAGAGGCTGCGCCACATGGCGCCCTCGGTGGCGACGGCCCGGCGCAGGAGTGGGCCGGCGCGGCCGGGCGAGCGGGTCGTCGTGTCGGTCATGGTCGTCCTCATCCTCGGCTCGGCGTCGGGGTCGGCTCGGGTACGGCGGGTGCGGTGGCCTCGTGCGGGGTGACGGTCCCGGTGGCGCCGTCGACCGTGATGATCTGTCCGGTGGTGATCCGGCGGGTGGCGTCGGGGACGCAGATGACGGCCGGGATGCCGTACTCGCGTGCCACGGTGGGTCCGTGGGCCATGATGGCGCCGGTGTCGGTGACCAGCGCGGCGGCGGTGAGGAACAGCGGGGTCCAGCCCGGGTCGGTGGTGGCGGCGACGAGGATGTCACCCGGTTCGAGGTGGGCGGTGGCCGGGTCGTGGACGACCCGGGCGGGGCCGGTGACCCGGCCGGGGGCCGCGCCGACGCCCCGCAGCGCGGTGTCGGTGGCGGGTGCGGCCGGCAGGACGGTCTCGACGTCGGTGCCGTCGGAGAGCAGGGCCACGGGCACCGTCCTGCGGCGCAGCTCCCGGTGGTGGACGACCTTGCGGGCGGCAGCCGTGGGGCGCTGGTCGCTGCCCCGGTGCACGGCGTCGTGGACCTCGTCGAGGGTGAGGAACATGATGTCGTCGGGGTGCTCCAGCAGGGCGGCGGCGGTGAGGTCGGCGCCGATGAGCAGCAGGTGGCGTCGCATCTCGCGCAGGTGGTAGAGGCCGGCGAACTTGCCCGCCTCGCGGAGGCCGGCCAGTTCGCGTGCCCGGCGCAGGAGGAACACGGCCAGCCGGCCGCGTACGGGCCGGCGGCGGGCGCG
>NZ_JBFAMU010000109.1:0-12899 GCF_040656655.1 Micromonospora sp. NPDC049799 | reverse complement strand
GTCGCCGGGCTGCGGCGCCGCCGTGCGCACGGCCGTGGGCAGCGCGGTGTCCAGGTCCAGCGGCGGCAGCCACGCCGGTACGGGCAGCCGCACGGCCACGCCGAGCAGCCCCGGACCGCTGCCCTCGACCGGCGCGACCGCCACCAGCCGGGTGGTGAGCGGGCGGAGCAGCTTGCCGATCGTCAGCCCCGGCACGTCGGGGGCGTCCCCCGCGATGACGGCCACCTGGTCGTACGCCGTCGGGGCGCCGGCCCCCGGATCCGACGGGGCAGGGTCGCCCGGCGCGGCGGTCGGTGGCACGCCGGCTGCAGGTGGAGCGGCGAGCGCGGCGAAGACGGCGGTCGGGGTCGGTTCGGGAACCTCGTGGACGGCGGTGCCGGGCCAGACCACCGCGTCGGCCAGCCACCGGTCCGCCGGGGTGACCGCCACGGCGGTCTCGACCTCCTGGAGGGTGGCGAGAAGGTCGACCACGTCCTCGGCCAGCGCGGTGCGCCAGTCGACCGGGTCGACGCCCGGGGGCGACCAGGACACCGGCGCGAGCAGCGCCACCACCAGACGTCGGGCCATCCCCCGACCCTAACCGGTGAAGGAAGGGCCCCTTCTTAACACCTGAGGAGCCGGGTGGACCGGCCCAGGAGCGTCAGTCGGAGAAGGACGTGCCGGAGGCGGCGGCCACACCCTCCAGGTAGCCGCGGGCGCGCTCGGACTTCGGGTACCGCGCGACGAGCGCCCAGAATCGCGCGTTGTGGCTCGGCACGATGAGGTGCGCCAACTCGTGCAGGAGGACGTAGTCGATCACCCAGTCCGGCATGTCCTGCAGGCGGTGGGAGATGCGGATGGTCCGGTCCGCCGGAGTGCACGAACCCCACCGGCCGTTCTGGTTGTTCACCCACCGGACGCTGGTCGGGACGGCTGCGGCGCCGTGCTCGGCGAGGTACTGCTTGATCAGCCGGCCGGCGCGGTCGAGCAGCTCGGCGTCGGAGCGGGCCAGGCGTCCCTCACGGGCGGCGAGCCGGGCGAGCATCCGGTCGACCCACTCGCTCTCCTCGGTCTGGGAGAACTGGTCGGGTATGAGGACGACAACCCGCTCGCCGTCGCGATAGGCGGACACCGTCCGTCGCCGGCGCTGGCTGCGCCGTACCTCGACGACGGGCTTGCGCGCCGCGGCCATCAGCGGACCGCGCAGCCTCGGGAAGCTGTCACGAGGGAAAGCTAATGCGTACTGACCAGGGGTCCGCAAGAGTCAACACGATGACACGTGCCCGGAAAATGCTGATTGGTCGCCAGGAGTCCCGAAAATTCTTTGACTGATCATGGAGCAGCGTCGTCGTCACACCCCGTGGCGACGGTCGAGGCCCGCCCCGCTCTCCGCCCTCACCGTAGGTGATCATCCCGGCTTTCGTCACCCTCGGAGGCCCCGATCGACCCCTCCACCGGCATTTGGTCGGCGTGTCCCTGCCAAACTGACTTATCCGACCTAATTCGCGATGCACACTCTCGACGTCGACTTGCTCACAGTGGCGATGCATAGCTGACATGGAACTGCCCGTAGCTGGGTAGGGTCCGCGGACCAGCGGTCACGAAGGTGGCCGCGACGGAAGACCGAGCGCCGGCGCCCGCCGTGGCCCGCCGCCGGGAGAACCGCCGGTACGCGTTCGCCGGCGGACGAGACGAGGAGGGCACCGTGGCCGACCAGGCCCAGACCTACAACGGTTACTGCGTCAAGTGCAAGGAGAAGCGGGACTTCGAGGGGCATGTCGAGGTTTCGAAGACCGGTATGAACATGGCCAAGGGCAAGTGTCCGGTGTGCGGCACAACAGTGAACCGCATCCTGGGCAAGGCGAAGGTCTGACCCGTACGGGTCGCGCGGAAGGGGTGGCCGGCGGCCACCCCTTCCGCCGTCTCCGGCCTCGGGACCGTACTGTCCGCTGACCGACACGGTTACCGAGCGGTTGTGGATATCCCCGGATTTCCTGTGGACAACGCAGGGTAGGGGACCGACCACCTGTGGACAACGATCCACGGACAGCACGGAAGCGGTCACTATTCGTTGTCATGACGTCCCCGCCGCTTCCCCGCCCCACCCTGCTACCCGGGCTCAGCCGGCTCTGGCGGGACCGCCACACCCTCCAGCTCGGCATCGAGCCGGGTCGCGCCGTCCTGCTGGAGGTCGCCAACCCCCGCGCGGCGCGGCTGCTCGACCTGCTCGACGGCACCCGCAGCGAACGCCACGTCCTCGATCACGCGACCCACGTCGACGTCCGACCGGACGAGGCCCGTGACCTGCTGGCGGCGCTGCGCGGAGCGGGTCTGGTGGTACCGGCGCACACCCTGCTGCCGCGCGACCTGGCCGAACCGGCGCGGACCCGGCTCGCCGCGGAGGCCGGCGCCCTCGCCCTCACCGCCGCGCGGCTGCCCGGCACGCCCGCCCAGGTGCTTCGCCGGCGGCGCGCCGCCCGGGTCGTGGTGACCGGCACCGGTCACCTGGGGGCGGCGGTCGCACTCGCGCTGGCCCAGGCCGGCGTCGGTCATCTTTATCCGGACCTGACCGGCCCGGTCCGGCCGGCAGACCTGGTGGGTACCGGGATCCCGGCCGCCGAGCTGGGGCGACCACTCGGGCCGGCGGTCCGCGACGCGGTCGGCCGGGCCGCACCGGGCACCGGCACCGGCCCGCTGCGCCGCGGCCGCGCCGACCTGGTGGTCCAACTCGGTACGGCACGACCGGCCGCCCTGGTCGCGGCCGGTCACGCCCAGCGGCGCCAGCCACACCTGCTCATCACCCTCCGCGAGGGCGTCCCGGTGGTCGGGCCGCTTGTCCGCCCGCCCCTCGGCCCCTGCCTGCACTGCCTGGACCTGCACCGCACCGACCGTGACCCGGACTGGCCGGCGCTCGCCGCCCAGCTCGCCACCGACACCGCCGACGGGGCGTGTACCGCCGCGACCCTGCTGGCGGCTGGCGCGTACGGGACCGCCGAGGCGCTGACCCACCTGGACGGGGGCACCCCGGAGACTCTCGGCTGCACCGTCGAGGTCGGCGGCGTGGGACGCGTACGCCGCCGGATCTGGCCGCCGCACCCGTCCTGCGCCTGCTCACGGGCCCGCCGGTGACCCACGCGGGGCCGTGCCCGGCGCTTGGCGGGGCGGGCGGTGACGCCCAGCAACGCCGCACGGCAGCAGCGGACCCGCCGAGTCGGTAACAATGGCCGGGTGACCGACATCCCGCGCCGGGCCGTGTCCCGGACCGCCAAGCTCGCCGCACTGCCGCTCGGCTTCGCCGGTCGGACCGTCCTCGGCATGGGTAAGCGCGTCACCGGGCTCGCGTCCGACGTGATCTCCGCGGAGATCCAGCAGCGCACCGCCGAGCAGCTCTTCAGCGTGTTGGGGCAGCTCAAGGGCGGTGCGATGAAATTCGGGCAGGCGCTGTCGGTCTTCGAGGCCGCGCTGCCGGAGGAGATCGCCGCCCCGTACCGGCAGGCGCTGACCAAGCTCCAGGAGGCCGCACCGCCACTGCCGGCGGCCAGCGTGCACAAGGTGCTCGCCGAGCAGCTCGGCCCCAACTGGCGGGACCGGTTCGTCGAGTTCGACGACACCCCGGCCGCCGCGGCCAGCATCGGTCAGGTGCACCGGGCCCTCTGGCGGGACGAGGGCTACGGCCCGTCGGGCGCGCCGAACACCCGGGACGTCGCTGTCAAGATCCAGTACCCGGGCGCGGGCGAAGCCCTTCTCTCCGACCTCAAGCAGCTCTCCCGGCTCGGCGGGATGTTCCGCGCGATCCAGCCGGGGCTGGACGTCAAGCCGCTGCTCGTGGAGCTGCGCGAGCGGATCACCGAGGAGCTGGACTACGAGCTGGAGGCCGAGTCGCAGCGGGCCTTCGCCACCGCGTACGCGGACGACCCGGAGATCTTCATCCCGGCGGTGGTCTCCGCGTCGCCCCGGGTCCTGGTCACCGAGTGGGTCGAGGGCATCCCGCTGGCGGAGATCATCCGGGAGGGCACCGAGGAGCAGCGCGACGAGGCCGGGCGGCTGATGGCGGAGCTGCACCTGTCCGCGCCAATGCGCGCCGGGTTGCTGCACGCCGACCCGCACCCGGGCAACTTCCGACTGCTCCCGGACGGCCGGCTCGGCGTGATCGACTTCGGCGCGGTGGCCCGCATGCCGGAGGGCACGCCGGAGCCGATCGGCCGGCTGGCCGGGCTCGCCCTGCGCGGCGAGGCCGACGAGGTGGTGGCCGGTCTGCGCGAGGAGGGCTTTCTCAGCTCGACCGAGCCGATCGACGGCCAGGCGCTGCTGGACTACCTCCAGCCGATGCTGGCCCCCGTCGCCGAGGACGAGTTCCGGTTCACCCGGGCCTGGCTGCGCGCCGAGGCGACACGTCTGGCCAGCCCCAAGTCACCGGCGTTCCAGCTGAGCCGGCAGCTCAACCTGCCGCCGTCGTACCTGCTCATCCACCGGGTGACGCTGGGTTCGATCGGGGTGCTCTGCCAACTGGAGGCGAAGGCGCCCTACCGGGCCATCCTGGAGCGCTGGCTGCCCGGCTTCGCCCCGGTCGCCTGACCCGCGCGCACCGCGCGTCCGCTGCCCATCGGGTGTCAAGAGGGGCCCCTTCCTCTACGCCAGGCGTTAAGAAGGGGCCCTTCCTTGCACGCGCCAGGGGCGGGCGACCGGATCGGTCGCCCGCCCCTGGACCTCAGGTGGGACTACAGCGCGCCCAGTTCCCGGGCGGACCGGTTACGACCGGCCATGGCGACGGAACGGGCGGGACGGGTTGCCTCAGTGCTCGTGGTGCGTGCGGCCTGAGGCCGGAGCATTCGGGCCCGGGACAACGCTTCGTGGAGTAGTTGCAGGTTGGTGCCGTTGGGCAGGTGCAGCATGATCATCAGCTTTCTCGTAGCCGGTCGGGACCGGCGGGGGGTTGGTGGAACGGATCGGGTAGGTCAGGCTGCCAGCCGGACCGCAGCGCGCGTGGACAGCCCGCTGGCTGCCAGGCGCACCTCGGCCTCGACCCGGAGTGCGGCGTCACGGGCGATGTCCTCCTTGCGCGGACGGCCACGGGGCCGCTTGCGCGGGACGACCGCGCCACGCTCGAAGATCTCGCCGCCCCAGACGCCCCAGGGCTCGGCCCGCTCGACCGCGCCGGCCAGGCACTCGACGCGCAGCGGGCAGTCCCCGCAGAGCGACTTGGCCAGTTCCAGTTCGGTGGGCGAGTCGGAGAACCACAGGTCGGGGTCGAACTTCCGGCAGGGCAGGTTCGCCTCCACCTCGACGCTCACGTCGAGCGGGGCCAACGCCAGACTCATCTCCCGGTCACCTCTCTCTCACTTCGATCTTGTGGATCGCTGTTCCGACGTACTACGGCGGGCAAAAAACTGAGGCCGCGGATCCCGGTATGCGGGTTCCGCGGCCTCGAGGTGAGCCGGTGGTCTGGTATCAGACCGGTCTACCTCGAGGTGGAACTCCGCGGACGTCCATGCGCCGCTTGGCGACATTGACGCCCTTGCCCGTGAAGCCACTGATCCCCTGGGTCCACTGCGGTGCCGGCGCGAGAATCAGCTCGGCCTGAAGCTCGGCCTGGTGCACCTGCGGAACCGACGGTCGCGCAGCGGCGACAGCCACCCGGACAGCCGTCAGCGGAGCGCAGGCAGCAGTCAGCGGCGCCGTCGGGCGCTCATACATGTTGAAGATCTCCACCGGAACCACCTCCTCTGCGTGCCCTCGTGCCGACATGTCCGAACCCCTGTGAGCAGCCGGAATGGCGCCGCTCCCAAGGTGTGTCCTGAGGCTATTCCTCGTCCGGGGGCGAGGGCAAACGAATTTACGACGAGATTTCGAAAGTTTTCTCCGAGCAGACATCGTCGACCGCCGCGCCCGCCACCAGGGCGAGCACCGCCTCCCCGTACAGGCCCAGTTTCCGGGGCCCGATGCCGGCGATCGCGATGAGGTCCTCCGACCGTCCGGGACGACGCTCGGCCAGCGCCACCAGCGTCGCGTCGGTGAACACGACGTACGCCGGGACCTTCTGCGCGCCCGCCACCCGCGCCCGCCAGTCCCGCAGCCGCTCGTGCAGCTCCTCGTCGATGTCGGACGGACACGTGGGGCAGCGGCCGAGCTTGCGGTCCGGCCCGGCGAGCAGCGTCGCGCCGCAGATCCGGCAGGAGACGATCTGGGTGCGGCGCCGCTCGGGCCGTCGACCCGGGCCGGCGGTGCCGCCGGCCCGCTCCGTCCCACCCGACCGGTCGAGTTGCGGCAGGAACCGCGAGGGCCGCCGGGCCCGTCCGCCCGGCGAGCGCGCCACGGCGTACGACAGCCAGAGCCACTCCCGGGCCCGGGTGACACCGACGTAGAGCAGCCGGCGCTCCTCCTCCACCTGCTCGACGGTCTTCGCGTACGTGGTCGGGAGGGTCCCCTCGGAGAGGCCGACCAGGAAGACCGCGTCCCACTCCAGGCCCTTCGCCGAGTGCAGGGAGGCCAGGGTCACCCCGTCCACGGTCGGTACGTGCTGGGCGGCGGCCCGGCGGGCCAGTTCCTCGTTGAAGTCGGCCAGTGTGACCGCGCGCTCCACGGAGGCGGCCGGCCCGATCGGCAGCACCTCGGGGGTGGCCGCGTACTCCTCGGCGAGCTGGACCAGCGCGGCGAGCGCCTCCCAGCGCTCGCGCGCGGCGCCGCCGGTGGGTGCGGCGTCGGGCGCCCAGCCGACCGCGGTGAGCGCCTCCGTCACGGCGGTCGGCAGCGGGGTCTCCCCCGGGATCGAGCGGGTGGCGGCCCGCAGCGCGACCATCGCCTGCCGCACCTCGACCCGCTCGAAGAACCGCTCCGCGCCCTGCACCACGTACGGCACCTGCGCCTCGGTCAACGCCTTCTCGTACGCCTCGGACTGGGCGTTGGTCCGGAACAGCACGGCGATCTCCCGGGCCGGGGTGCCGGCGTCGATCAGCGCGCGGCAGCGCGCGGCGACGGCGTTGGCCTCGGCCGGCTCGTCAGTGAAGATGCGCAGCTCCGGTTCGGGGCCGGGTGGGCGCTGGCCGACCAGTTCCAGCCGTAGCCGCGCCTCAGCGCCCCGGGCCTGCGAGATGACCGCGTTGGCCAGCCCGACGACCTGCGGGGTGGACCGGTAGTCGCGGACCAGCCGGACCACCGTGGCGCCCCGGTAGCGGCGGGGGAAGTCCACCAGGTACGACGAGGTGGCGCCGGTGAACGAGTAGATGGTCTGGCTGGCGTCGCCGACCACGGTCAGGTCGTCCCGGCCGCCCAGCCACGCGTCCAGCAGGCGTTGCTGGAGCGGGTTGACGTCCTGGTACTCGTCGACGACGAGGTGCCGGTACTGGGCGCGGACCTGCTCGGCGACGTCCCGGTGCTCCTCGATGCCCCAGACCGCGGCGCGGAGCATGTCCTCGAAGTCGATCACGCCGCCGGAGCGCTTGAGCCTCTCGTACGCGGCGAAGACCTCGGCGACCCGCCCCGCCTCGTGCGGGGTGTCGCGCAGCGCCTTGGCCGCCGCGACCACGTACTCCGAAGGCTCGACCAGGGACGACTTGGCCCACTCGATCTCACCGGCGAGGTCCCGGGCGGCCGCCCGGTCGGTCCGCAGGCCGACCTTGGCGGCGGCGAGGGTGACCAGGCGGACCTTGCTGTCCAGCAGCTCCGGCATGGCCCGGCCCTCCAGCAGCCGGGGCGCGAAGTAGCGCACCTGGCGCAGCGCCGCGGCGTGGAAGGTGCGCGCCTGGACGCCCGGCACCCCGAGCGTGGCGAGTCGGCTCCGCATCTCCGCGGCGGCCCGGGCGGTGAAGGTGACGGCGAGCACGTGCCGGGGGGAGATGTCGCCGGTCAGC
This sequence comes from Micromonospora sp. NPDC049799, assembly GCF_040656655.1. Taxonomy (NCBI): domain Bacteria; kingdom Bacillati; phylum Actinomycetota; class Actinomycetes; order Micromonosporales; family Micromonosporaceae; genus Micromonospora; species Micromonospora sp. NPDC049799. The sequence goes on along the minus strand of NZ_JBFAMU010000109.1, from coordinate 5,073 downwards.
GCCCGGTGGGCGATCCGGGAGGTGACGGCCCGGGTCTTACCGGTCCCGGCACCGGCGAGGATGCAGACCGGGCCGGCCGGGGCGGTCACCGCCGACCGCTGCTCCGGATCCAGGCCGGCGAGCACGCGTTCGGACGTCGAGTGAGCCACCACAGCGAGGAATTGTCTCAGCTCCACCGGGCGTTGCACCTGGGGCATGCGGCCCGAGTGTCGGAAAGCATGCCGCATAGCCTGGGCTTGATCGGCAAGCCGCGTGACCGGACCGTTGGAGGATCTGACCATGCTGACGATGTATTCCACTTCCTGGTGCGGCTACTGCCACCGGCTGAGGTCGCAGCTCGACCGGGAGGGCATCGGGTACGAGGTGGTCGACATCGAGCGGGACCCGAAGTCCGCGGAGTTCGTGATGAGTGTCAACGGCGGCAACCAGACCGTCCCGACGCTGCGGTTCGCCGACGGCAGCGCCCTGACGAACCCCTCGATCACGCAGGTCAAGCAGCACCTGGCCAAGCTGGCCGCCTGACCCCCGCAGCACCGCCGACGAGCGGCCGTCCCCTCCCGGGGCCGGCCGCTCGTCGCATCCCGGCCCCTCCCCCCTCATCGCCCGCGACGTCCCGGGCGTGTCGAGGCGACAACTTCATGATCGACGAGCCGGGCGGCCGGGCGGCGGGGGGACGGGATGCGGGTGGGGGTGGAGGGTGGGGGTGGGGGTGGACTGAGGGTGCGGCCGTGCCAGAGGTAGGCGCCGGCGAGGAGGGCGGCCACGCCCACCGCCACGAGGAGCAGGCGGTAGTCGAGGACCCCCACCAGCAGGGCGCCGGCTCCGATGGAGAACGCCTGCGGGCCGCTCACCACGGCCTCGCCGGCCGCGGCCACCCGGCCGATCAGGCCCGGGGGCGTACGCCGCTGGATCAGCGTGTGCAGCCCGACCATGGTCAGCGGCAGGGACACCCCGGCCAGCAGCACCCCGGTGAAACCGAGCCACAGGGTCGGGTACGTCAGCGCGAGCGCGGCCGGCCCGAAGCACGCCACACCGGCGGCGAGCGTGCCCACCTCACCCGCCCGCCGGACCACGGCCGGTGAGACGAGCCCACCGACCAGGCCACCTATCCCCTGCACGGCGACGAGCACCCCGACGAACGCCGCGTCCCGGCGCAGTCCCTGGTCGACGTACGCGAAGATGAGCGACTCGCTGAAGCCCATCACCAGGGAGCCGAGGCCGTAGCCGACCAGCGCCCGGCGCAGGGCCGGCTCCCGGGACAGGTGCCGGATGCCGGCGCCCAGTTCGGCGGGCCAGCGCAGCTCCCGCCCGGACGGCGGCGTCTCGGTCACGCGCAGGGCGCCGACCACGGCGGCCGCGGCGAGGAAGCCCGCCATCCCCACCACCGCGAGCATCCACCCGCCCAGGGCGGCGTACAGGCCGGCACCGGCCAGCGGCCCGACCAGCCGCAGGCCCTGCCGGACGGTCTGCAGCACGCCGTTGGCCTCGGCCAGCAGCTCGACGGGCACGAGCTGCCGGATGAGGCCGTTGAGCACCGCGCTGAGGGTGATGTACGACAGGCCGTACAACGCCCCCACGGCGTAGATGATCCACACCTCGGACCGGTCGGTGACCAGGAACAGCGGCGTGAGCAGAACCGCGGTGACGATGTTGGCCGCCACGAAGAACGGGCGGCGGGGGTACCGGTCGACGAACCAGCCGACCAGCGGCGCCAGCGTCATCGGCGCGATGATCGCGAAGATGGTGGCGCCGGCCATCCCGTCCGATCCGGTCAGCTCCTTGACCCAGATGGCGAGGGCGAGCAGCAGGATCGACTCCGCGGTCATGCTCGCCACCAGTCCGCCGAAGAGCAGACGGAAGTCGGGGCGGCGCAGGACGGTGCGCATGGGGTCCCTCCGTCGGGGGTGGTCAACGCCGTCGCGGGCGCGGCGGGGGGGGAGGAGGCGCGGTCGGTACTGGTCACCGCCCCTTCCGCCTCCGCTTTTCTGCGAGACACGCCCTGCGCGGGAACCTCCTGCACGGGTCGCGCCGTCCATACTGACGGTGGGGGCCGAATTTCATACAGTTACCGTCGCGTCTGCGGCGGTCGACGGGAAAGAGGACATCGTGCCTCCTGCCTCACCGAGCCCGATCCTGCGGCGGCGCAGGCTCGGCGTCGAGTTGCGCCGATTGCGCGAGGCGGCCGGCCTCACCGGGGACCAGGTCATCGAGCGGATCGGCTGGGCGTCCGCGTCCAAGCTGTCCCGCCTGGAGAACGGCCGCAGCCGTCCGGACCCGCAGGACGTCCGTGACCTGCTCGACCTCTACCGGGCCGACGGCACGCTGCGCGACGAGCTGCTGGGCATCACCCAGGAGGCCGGCGACATGCGCGGCTGGCTGAAGAACTTCCCGGTGATGACCCAGCAGCAGCGCGGCTTCGCCGAGCTGGAGGCGGGGTGCGCGGTGATCTCCGAGTACAACCCGGTTCTGGTGCCGGGCCTGCTCCAGACGGCCGAGTACGCGCGGATCCGGATCGCCTCGGTCCACGAGTTCGACGAGGGGACCGGCGACCCCGAGGCGGCCGGGGGCATCGACACGGAGGTGCAGGCACGGCTGGCTCGCCAGACGCTGCTGAGCCGCGAGCCGCACGCGCCCCGCTACACGGCGGTGCTGGAGGAGGCTGCCCTGGGCGGCCGGACGGCGCCGCCGGAGGTGCTCCGCGAGCAGCTGGTGCAGCTCTGCGAGCTGGCGATGCTGCCGAACGTCACGCTCCATGTGCTGCCCCAGGACACCCGGATCGGCAGCTGGTACCTGCCGCCGACCGCGTTCTCGCTCTACCGGTTCGCCGATCCCCAGGATCCGGAGACGGTGGCGATCGAAGGTGGGTTCACCGACGTCATGTCGACGGAGGTAAACGCACTAAATGGCTATAAAGTGGTGTTCGAGTGGCTATGCACGGCGGCGCTCTCCGAATCGGACACCCTCTCCTGGCTGATCGAGGCCACGGGGCGGCTGCCCGACACGGCGGACCCGTCCACAGTGGCGTACGGGGCGGCAACGGCGCCATCCCAACGCCGCCGGCACTCCGGACGGCTGACGGAACGGTGATCCACGGGGGACCCGTCGTCGGGTCGTGCCTCGCCACTCGTTCCATCGGTCCGTTCACATCTCAGGAGTGACACGATGAAGGATGACATCCGCAACACGCCGTCCGTTCTCGCGCAGTTGGCGGACGCCCCGTGGCGTACCAGCACGCGCAGCCAGACCTCCAACTGTGTCGAGGTCGCCCCACTCCGCGACAGCCCGGTGGCGGTGGCGCTGCGGGACAGCAAGGACCGGGGCGGCCCGGTCCTGCTCTTCGACCGCGCGGGCTGGCTCGGCTTCCTCACCGGCACCAGGAATGGTGAGTTCGACCTCGACTGAGCCGGCACACGGGCGGGGCCGTCGGCAGGAGCCGGCGGCCCCGTCGCATGTCCGACACCATCCGTCCGGCGTGGCGGGAGCGACACGCGCCGATGGCGGCTCCAGCCTGTCGACCTGGGGTCGCCTGATCGGCCGACGCTCAGCACCGATAGTCGCGTTTCACTTGCTGGGATCGCTACCGGGCGTAACATGACGACAGAGTGACGTGGAACTTCCACCCGGTTCCCGACCGTCGCGACACATCCGGAGACCCCCATGCGGTTCCTGATCGTTCGCACCGACGTCCGCGCCGCCGCCGACGTGGACATCGCCGCCGCCTGGGCCGGCGGCGGTCACCTCCGGGACGAGACCACCGCGCCCGAGCCGCGCCGCCAGGTCGTGCACGCCGAGGACCGCGACGCGGCAATGCACCTGGCCCGGGCCCTCGCCTCGGTCGGGGCGGTGCGCTCCGGCCGGCAACGGGTGAAGGTCCTCCCGCTCGACGCACCCCGCCACCGTTGGCGCGGCCTGACGGACGACCGCGGCAGCTGACCCGGAGACGTCCGTCGTGGTCGGACCGGCTCCCCCGCCGCGTTCCTTGCCCCATCCGACCACGGCGGCCCGTGTTCCCGGTCCGTGACCGTCGCGGCAACGACGGTCACGGACCGGGACGCACACCGGCCTAGCCGTCGAGCCAGCGGTGGACGAGGAAGAGCGCGATCGAGGACGGTGGCGGCAGGATCAGCCGGTCGCCGCCGCCCACGGGCACCGTCCGCCCGGCCAGCGCCGCACCGATCTCGGTCCGGGAGAACCAGCGGGCGTACGCGATCTCGGCGGGATCGACGTGCACCGGGTGCTCCGGGTCGGCCGTGGCGAGGAAGCCCAGCATCAGCGAGCCGGGGAACGGCCACGCCTGGCTGCCCGCGTACGCGATGTCGGCGACCGGGACGCCGACCTCCTCGCGGACCTCGCGCAGGACGGCGGCCTCGGCCGACTCCCCCGGCTCGATGTACCCGGCGAGGCACGAGAAGCGCCGCTCCCCCGGCGTGCGCGGCCAGGTGGCGTTGTTGCCCAGCAGGCACCGCCCGTCCGGACCCCGGACGCCGTCGTGCACCAGCACGATCATGGCCGGGTCGGTACGCGGCCAGATGCGGTCCCCCTCCGGATCGACCCGGACCCAGCCGGCCTCGTCGACCTCGGTGCGCCGACCGGTGACCGAGGAGTAGACGTGCCGCCGATGCCAGTTCAGCAGCGCCAGGGCAGTGGTGAAAAGGCCGGCGTCCCGGTCGGCGAACAGGTGGCCGACCTCGCGCAGGTGCACCGCCCGGGTGCCGGGCAGCGCGGGCAGCGGGGCGTCCACCAAAAAGACCGGTACGCCGTCCGGCTCGACGCCGAGGAACATCGCCCCCGCGACGGCCGGCGCCGGCACGTCCTCCGGCTCCACCAGCACCAGCGTCGGCGGAGTGGTGTCGGTGCGGGCCAGCGCCCGTCCGTCGTTGCCGGTGTCGACGACCAGTACCCGCGCCCTGCTCCACGCCTGCGCCAACCAGGCCGGATCGTTACGCCGGTGCGCCGCCCGGTCCAACGTCGTGCGGGCCAGCGGCGGCATGTCCTCCCCGCCGGTCACGCCGGCCGCCCGGGCGGGCACGCGTCGACCCCGTCGCAGGCGGTGCGCGCACCTGCCATACGGTT
>NZ_JBFAMU010000108.1:0-13032 GCF_040656655.1 Micromonospora sp. NPDC049799 | reverse complement strand
GCCGAGGTCAGCCTGCGGTCCGCGGTGGCCAGCGCCGCCCTGGAGGGGTACGCGAACGACCGTGAGGCGGTCCGCTCGGGCACCGTCACCGAGCCTCGTGGACGGGCCGCTGCGGCGCTACCGGGTCGCCGTGGAGGCGGGCACCGGTCAGGATGCCGGCGCCTTCGCCGCCACCGTCGACGCCGTCCTGGCCGATCCGCGCGGCTGGACCGCCACCGGGGAGCTCCGGGTGCAGCGCGTGTCCGACGTCGACGCCGCCGACTTCACCGTCTACCTCGCGACGCCGGGCACCTCGGAGCAGATGTGCGCCGAGGGCGGGTTGAGCACCGAGGGCTACACCTCCTGCCGGCTCCCCGGGCAGGTCGTCCTCAACCTGGCCCGGTGGATGGAGGCGGTACCGGACTACGGCGCGCCGCTCGCGGTCTACCGGGAGTACGTGGTGAACCACGAGGTCGGGCACGAGTTCGGCGAGGGGCACGAGGCATGTCCCGGCCCGGGAGAGCCCGCGCCGGTCATGCAGCAGCAGACGTACGGCCTGGACGGCTGCGAAGCGAACGCCTGGCCCTTCGTCGACGGTAGCCGGTACGTGGGCGAGCCGGTCGACGGCGTGTAGGGGCGGGTGTCGGAGGGGTCCCGGAGCGCGCCGCCGTTATTCCCGCTCCCGGAGTGCGGACGACGTGTCCCTCCTCATGGCCGCGGGTGCGGCCGGCGAGTGACAATGGCTCGGTTCGCCATCAGCCGATCCCGGGGAGTCCACCGTGTCGCTGCCCCCGCTCGTCGAGCCCGCCGCCGAGCTGACCGTTGACGAGATCCGCCGCTACTCGCGCCACCTGATCATCCCGGATGTCGGGGTCGAGGGGCAGAAGCGGCTGAAGAACGCCCGGGTGCTCTGCGTCGGTGCCGGCGGCCTCGGCTCGCCGGCTTTGATGTATCTCGCCGCCGCCGGGGTGGGCACCCTCGGCATCATCGACTTCGACACCGTCGACGAGTCCAACCTCCAGCGCCAGATCATCCACGGCGTCTCCGACGTCGGCCGGTCCAAGGCCGAGTCCGCCGCCGCCTCGATCCGCGAGATCAACCCGCTGGTCAACGTGGAGATCCACAACACCGCGCTGGACCGGGAGAACGTCCGGGACATCTTCTCCCGGTACGACCTGATCGTCGACGGCACCGACAACTTCGCCACCCGGTACATGGTCAACGACGCGGCGGTGCTGCTCGGCAAGCCGTACGTCTGGGGGTCGATCTACCGGTTCGACGGCCAGGCGTCGGTGTTCTGGGCCGAGCACGGCCCGTGCTACCGCTGCCTCTACCCGGAGCCCCCGCCGCCCGGCATGGTTCCCTCCTGCGCCGAGGGCGGCGTCCTGGGCGTGCTGTGCGCCTCCATCGGCTCGATCCAGGTCAACGAGGCGATCAAGCTGCTCGCCGGCATCGGTGAGCCGCTGGTCGGCCGGCTGATGGTCTACGACGCCCTGGAGATGTCCTACCGCAAGATCAAGGTGCGCAAGGACCCGAACTGCGCGCTCTGCGGCGAGAACCCCACGGTCACCGACCTGCTGGAGGACTACGAGGACTTCTGCGGCGCCGTGTCGGTGGAGGCCCAGGAGGCGGTGGTCGACGCGACCATCACCGCGCTGGAGCTGAAGGAGTGGCAGGATGCCGGCAAGGACGTCTTCCTGGTCGACGTCCGGGAGCCGGCCGAGTACGAGATCGTCCGCATCCCCGGCTCGACCCTGATCCCCAAGGGCGAGATCATCTCCGGCGAGGCGCTGTCGAAGCTGCCGCAGGACAAGCAGATCGTGCTGCACTGCAAGTCGGGCGTCCGCTCCGCCGAGGCGCTCGCCGCGCTGAAGGCCGCGGGCTTCCGGGACGCGGTCCACGTCCAGGGCGGCGTGCTGTCCTGGATCAAGCAGATCGACCCCTCCCTCCCCGCGTACTGAGAGGGAAGGAAGGGCCCCTTCTCAACGCCTGGCGTAGAGGAGGGGCCCTTCTTGACGCCTCGGCCGGTCCGCTACCCGATTCACCGAAGCGGGATCGCGTCTCCGCCGGTAGCGTGTCCGCCGTGGTGGACATGGACGCCGCGATCGGGTTCGTCGTGGCACACGGAGACGCGGTGGACCGTGCGCGGCTCTCCCGGCTGCGCAGCGGCACGGCTCCGGCGCCGGACCTGCTCGACGTGGCCGAGGGCGGTCAGACGCCGGACGGCGGCTGGCCCGCGTACCTCGACGGGTCGGTGGCGTCGGTGGACGCCACCTGCTTCCGGCTCGCGGAGCTGGACGACCTGGGTGCGCTCGGCCGGCCCGCGGCCCGGCGGGCACTGGACTGGCTGGCCTCCCGACAGCTTCCCGACGGCGGCTGGCACGAGGACGCCGCCCTGGCCGAGACCGCGCCGGAGTGGGCGCGGCCGGGAGACCCGGAGGCCGGCTTCTACCTGACCGCCAACGCCGGCTTCTGGCTGACCGTCGCCGGCCTCGACGCTCGGGCCGCCGGGCCGCTGGACCACCGGGTGGGTGGGGTGTACGCGGGCGTCGTGCACGCCGCCGCGCAGTCCCTCGTGGCCCGGCTCAACCCGGACGGCAGTTGGCCGTCCTTCCTCGCCGCCGGCTGGCTGAGCGCGGCGGTCCTGCACCGGCAGCACATGTTCCAGGAGTCGGCCCGTATCCAGGTCGCGCTGGCCGATCGGGTCGCGGACATGTCCCCGGCCGACGTGGCCTGGCTGGCCGCCACCCTGCGCCGCGTCGAGGTCGAGGAGCACGACTGGGTGGTGGTGCGGGCCCGCCGCCGGCTCACCGAGACACAGCGCAGCGACGGCGGCTGGGAGAGCGACGACGGGCACCAGTTCGACGTGCACACCACCCTCGCCGCGATCCGCGGCTGCCGCTGATCAGCTCCGCAGGTGCCCGTCGCCGGTGACCACGTACTTCGTGCTGGTCAGTTCCGGCAGCCCCATCGGGCCCCGGGCGTGCAGCTTCTGCGTGGAGATGCCGATCTCCGCGCCGAAGCCGAACTCGCCGCCGTCGGTGAACCGGGTCGACGCGTTCACCATCACCGCCGCCGCGTCCACGCGGGCCACGAACTCCCGCGCCGCCGCCTGCGAGTCGGTGACGATCGCCTCGGTGTGCCCGGTGCCGTACCGGCGGATGTGCGCGACCGCCGCGTCCAGCGAGCCCACGACGGTGACCGCGATGTCCGCCGACAGGTACTCGGTGGCGAAGTCCTCGTCCGTCGCGGGCACCACCGCGTCCGAGAACCGGGCGACCTCCTCAGAGCCGTGCACGGTCACCCCGGCCTCGGCGAACGCGGCGAGCATCGGGGGCAGGAAGGCGTCCGCGGCGGCGGCGTGCACCAGCAGCGACTCCGCCGTGTTGCAGGTGGAGAGCCGCTGGGTCTTGGCGTTCAGCGTGATCGCGACGGCCTTGGACACGTCGGCGGCGGCGTCGACGTAGACGTGGCAGTTGCCCACGCCGGTCTCGATCACCGGCACGGTGGACTCCTCCACCACGGTCCGGATCAGCGACGCGCCGCCGCGCGGGATCAGCACGTCCACCAGGCCCCGGGCCCGCATCAGCTCCTTCACCGAGTCGCGGGAGGTGGCGTCGAGGAGTTGCACGGCGTCGGCCGGCAGGCCCGCGTCGGCGACGGCGTCGCGGAGCACCGCGACCAGCGCGGCGTTGGAGTGCGCCGCCGACGAGGAGCCGCGCAGCAGCGCCGCGTTGCCCGACTTCAGGCAGATGCCGGCGGCGTCCACGGTCACGTTCGGCCGGGCCTCGTAGATGATGCCGACCACGCCGAACGGCACCCGCACCTGGCGCAGTTCCAGCCCGTTGGGCAGCGTCGAGCCCCGGACCACCTCGCCCACCGGGTCGGGCAGCGCGGCCATCTGCCGCAGCGCGTCGGCGATGCCCGCCACGCGCCCCGCGTCGAGGGCGAGCCGGTCCAGCACGGCCGCGCTCAGCCCGGCCTCGCGACCCGCCGCCAGGTCCGTCGCGTTCGCGGCCAGGATCTCCGGCGTACGCGCCACCAGCGCGTCGGCCATCGCGACCAGCGCGGCGTCCTTGGCCGTACGCGTGGCGACCGCCAGCGTCTCCGCCGCCACCCGAGCCCGGCGCGCCTGCTCGACGACACTCATCCCTGCACTCCTCACAACAGCACCAGGTCGTCGCGGTGGACGACCTCCCGTTCGTACGCCGGGCCGAGCGCCGCGGCGAGTTCACCGGTGGAGCGGCCCAGCAGTCCGGGCAGCTCCACCGCGTCGTAGTTGACCAGCCCCCGGGCGACCGGTGCGCCCTCGGCGTCGACCAGGTCGACCGGGTCCCCGGCGGTGAACGTGCCGTCCACGGCGGTGATGCCGGCCGGCAGCAGCGACTTGCGCCGGCCGACCACGGCCGCGACCGCGCCCGGGTCGAGGTGCAGCCGCCCGCGGGGCGAGGTGGCGTGGGCCAGCCAGAAGAGCCGGGCGGCCGGGCGTTGGCGGCTGGGATGGAAGAGGGTGCCGACCGGCTCGCCGGCCAGGGCGGGGGCGGCCATCGGCGCGGCGGTGAGCACCACCGGGATGCCGAAGCCGGTGGCGATCCGGGCGGCCTCCACCTTGGTGACCATGCCGCCGGTGCCGACGCCGGCGCGGCCGGCCCCGCCGATGTCGATGCCGGCCAGGTCGCCCTCGCCGCGTACCTCGGTGATCCGGGTGGCGCCGGGCCGCGTCGGGTCGCCGGTCCAGAGGGCGTCGACGTCGGAGAGCAGCACCAGCAGGTCGGCGTCGACGAGCGCGGCGACCAGGGCGGCGAGCCGGTCGTTGTCGCCGAACCGGATCTCCTCGGTGGCGACCGTGTCGTTCTCGTTGACGATCGGCACCGCGCGCAGGTCGAGCAGCTTGCGCAGCGTCCGGTACGCGTTGCGGTAGTGCGCCCGCCGGGTCACGTCGTCGACGGTGAGCAGGACCTGCCCGACGGTGAGCCGGTGCCGGGCGAAGGCGGTCGCGTACCGGCCGATCAGCAGGCCCTGCCCGACGCTGGCGGCGGCCTGCTGGGTGGCCAGGTCGCGCGGACGCCGGGGGAGCCCGAGCGGGGCGAGGCCGGCCGCGATCGCGCCGGACGAGACCAGCACGACCTCCCGGCCGCCGGCGGCGAGCGCGCCGAGGGTGTCCACGAGCGCGTCGACCCGCCCGTCGTCCAGACCGCCGGTGGCGGTGGTCAACGACGAGGATCCGATCTTGACGACGACCCGCCGGGCCGTCGTGACCATGTCGCGCACCTGCCCATTCTGCGTGGTCGGTCCCGCGCCGCCCGGCCGCGTTCCCATATCGTGGCGCGTCGTGGGACCTGAGGAGTACGTCGAGGCGGTGCTGGAGCTGGTCGAGCGGATCCCGCCGGGCCGGGTGATGTCGTACGGGGCGGTCGCCGACGCGCTGGCCGACCGGTCCGGGCGGGCGTCCGCCCGGCTGGTCGGCTCCATCATGGCGCGGCACGGGGGCGGGGTGCCCTGGCACCGGGTGGTGGCCTCGTCCGGCCGGCTGCCGCCGGGGCACGAGCGGGAGGCCCGCGCCCGGCTGCTCGCCGAGGGCACCCCGCTGCGCGGTACCGGGGTGGACATGCGCAGGGCGAGCTGGCTCCCCGAAGAGGGGATGTGACCGGCGCCATAACGTGAGTAACATTCGGGCCCATGGACGCGCCGCCGGCTGGAACCGGCTCGCCCGCCGTCGGCACGCCGCCCCCGACCGTGGGCCCGACGGCCGACCGCCTGCCGCGCGGGGTCCACGCGGGCTACGCGCTCGGATCGCTGGCCACCGGCGCGTTCGGCACCGTGCCGGGGCTGTTGCTGCTGCCGTACCTGACCGACACTCTCGGCGTCGCCGCCGGCGTGGCCGCCCTGCTGGTACTGCTGCCCAAGGCGTGGGACGTGCTGGTGAACCCGGTCGCCGGGCGGATCTCCGACCGCACCCGCTCGCGCCGGGGCGCCCGCCGGCCGTACCTGCTCGGCGCCGGCCTGGCCCTGGCCGTGCTCTTCGCGGCCATCTTCGCCGCACCGTTCGGCACCGGTCCGGCCGCCGGCGCGTACGTGGCGCTGGCCTTCCTCGCCACGGCCACCGCGTTCGCGTTCTTCCAGGTCCCGTACGTGGCGATGCCGGCGGAGCTGACCGGCGACTACGCCGAACGTACGCGGATGATGACCTGGCGGATCGCGGTGCTGGCGCTGGCGATCCTGGTCTCCGGCGCGGTGGCCCCGCTGGTCCGCGACGCGGGCGGCGGTGGCGTGCCGGGGCACCGGTGGATGGGGTTGTTCGTGGCCGGGCTGATCGTGCTCGGCGCCGTCGGCGCCTACCTGGGCACCCGCTCGGCACCGACGGGCACGGTGGGGGAGAGCGAGCCGACGCTGCGCGCCCAGCTGCGGGTGGCGGGTCGCAACCGGCCGTTCCGGGCACTGCTGCTGTGCTTCGTGGTGCAGTCCGCCGGGGTGGCGACCATCCTCGCCGGAGTCGACTACTTCGCGACCCAGATCCTCCGGAATCCGGACGGCGGGCCGACCGTCCTCTTCGTCTGCTTCGTCGCGCCGGCCCTGCTGGTGATGCCGTTGTGGAGCCGGGTCGGCCGGCGGTACGGCAAGCTCGCCGGCCTGGTCGCCGCGTCGCTGATCTTCGCGGTGGGTGCGTTGGCCCTGGTCGCCGCCCCGATCCTGCCGGCCGTCGCGGTCTACCTGCTGGTGGCGCTGATCGGCGTCGGGTACGCCGGCCAGCAGGTCTTCGCCCTGGCCATGCTGCCGGACTGCATCGCGTACGACACGGCGCGCACGGGCCGGCGGCAGGCGGGCGTCTTCACCGGACTGTGGACGGCGGGGGAGACGTTCGGTCTCGCCCTCGGGCCGGGTCTGTTCGGGCTGATGCTCCAGTTGACCGGCTACGTTTCCTCGGACACCGGCGAGGCGGCGACCCAGTCCGGGACGGCCCGCCTCGGCATCCTCCTCGGCTTCACCGTCCTTCCCGCCCTCCTGGTCGGCGCGGCGGTCCTCCTGCTCCGCCCGTACGACTTGACCCCGGCCCGCCTGGCGGGCGCGCATCCGCACGGAAGGGGCACCACCACTTCATGACCGACGACGAGACGAGCGCGCTGCCCGTGCACGGGGTGCCCGCCGACGACGTGCTCGCGGAGGTACGGGCCCTGCGGGAGCGGGACCGGCCGACGCACGGCGGGCGGCTGTTCGCGTACGTGTACGACCCGGCGGTGCCGGGGCTGGACGACCTCACCGCCGCCGCGCACGCGGCGAGCGCGCACGTCAACGGGCTGGACCCGACCGCCTTCCCATCCCTGCTGGCGATGGAGAACGCGCTGGTCGGCGCCGCCGCCCGGCTGCTCGGCGGCGGCCCCGGCACCGCCGCGCCGGACGTGGTCGGCAGTGTCACCGGCGGCGGCACCGAATCGCTGATCCTGGCCGTGAAGGCCGCCCGGGACGCGCACCCGGAGATCACCGCGCCCCGCATCGTGGTGCCGGCCAGCGCCCACGCGGCATTCGCCAAGGCGGGGCACTACCTGCGGGTGGCGGTGGACACCGTGCCCGTGTCCGCGGACACGCTGCGCCCCGACCCGGCCGACGTGGCCGCCGCGATCGGCCCGGACACCGTGCTGGTCGCCGCCTCCGCACCCTCGTACGCGCACGGCGTCGTCGACCCCGTCGGGCCGATCGCGGAGGTGGCCGCCGCCGCCGGGGTGCGCTGCCACGTGGACGCCTGCTTCGGCGGATGGGCCCTGCCCTGGCTGCGCCGTCTCGGCGAGCCGGTCCCACCGTTCGACTTCGCCGTACCCGGGGTCACCTCGATCTCGGTGGACCTGCACAAGTACGCGTACGCGCCGAAGGGCGTCTCGGTCCTGCTGCACCGGGACCCCGCGCTGCGCGCACCGCAGTACTTCGCGTACGCCGACTGGCCCGGGTACACGATGGTCAACCCGGTGATCGCCTCCACCCGCTCCGGCGGGCCGATCGCCGCCGCGTACGCCACCCTGCGGCACCTCGGCGAGGACGGCTACCTGCGGCTGGCGGCGGCGACCCGGGACGCGGTGGCCGGGCTGGCCGATGCCGTGCGGGCGGCCCCCGGCCTGCGGCTGATGGCCGAGCCCGAGTCGACCGTGGTCTGCTTCACCGCGACCGGGGACGGCCCGGACCTCTTCGTGCTCGTCGACGAGCTGGCCGCCCGGGGCTGGCACACCCAGGCGCAGCTCTCCTACGCCGACCTGCCGCCGAGCGTGCACCTCACGGTCACCGCGTCGGTCGCGCCACAGGTGGCCCGGTTCGGCCCGGACCTGGCCGAGGCCGTCGCCGCCACCCGGGCGGCCGGACCGGTCCGGCTCCCGGAGGAACTGCGCGCCCTCGCCGCTTCGCTGACCCCCGAGTCACTCACCCCGGACCTGGTCGCCGGGCTGGCCGCCGGCCTCGGCCTCGTCGGCGGGGCGTCGGTCGGTGCTGAGGCGGCGGGCGCCGAGGGGCCGGTCGGGCGGATGTCGGTGGTCAACACCCTGCTCGACAACGTGTCGCCGGCGCTGCGGGAGCGCCTGCTCGTCGAGTTCGTCGGGCTGCTCCAGCGCCCCGCCTGGCCCACGCACTGACGGCACCGTCCGTACGGGGACGGGGCAGTGCCGCGGACGGATTTCCGAGACAATGCACGAGCCGCACGGGGCAGGCAAGAGACATTTACCTACATCTATGTGACTAAACGGCGGTTTTGTCGAATTACCCGTCTTCCTAGGCTCATCTCATCGATTCCTACTCACGGGGAGAGCAGAGATGAGCGTTCGGAAGACGATGGCGGCCGGTGCGCTGGCCCTGGTCGGGCTGGCCCTCGGTCTCGGCGGCGTGGCCGCGACGGTCTCGGCGATCGGTCCCGGCCCCGGCGCCCCGAGCCCGATCGGTCCCGGCCCGGGCGCGGCCCAGGCCTGATCGGTTCCGGCCCTTCGGTAGCCGAGGTGTGAACGGCGCCGCCGGTCCGGGTGCGGACCGGCGGCGTCACTGTCGAAACCGGTGCCCGGTGCGCTGCAGGCGTGCCGGGCACCAGCGTGTCGGCCGCCGGATCCGGGTCGCGACCCGGGCCCGGACGGCCCGCCGGCAGGTCGGCTGTAGGTGGGCCGGGCCCGGACGCAGAGGTCCCCGGCCACGCCCTGTGGTTGACTGTCGTCTCGAAGGACATGCGAGGGAGGCCCGAGGTGCAGCTACCGGCCGTGCTCGGCGAGCCGATCCGGTTCGTGCTGAACTGGGGCCGCCGCTACTCGCTCTGGGTGTTCAACTTCGGGCTCGCCTGCTGTGCGATCGAGTTCATCGCCACCAGCATGGGCCGGCACGACTTCATCCGACTCGGCGTGATCCCGTTCGCCCACGGTCCCCGGCAGGCTGATCTGATGGTCGTCTCCGGCACCGTCACCGACAAGATGGCACCGGCGATCAAGCGCCTCTACGACCAGATGCCCGAGCCGAAGTACGTGATCTCGTTCGGCGCCTGCTCGAACTGCGGCGGCCCCTACTGGGACTCGTACTCGGTCACCAAGGGCGTCGACCAGCTCATCCCGGTCGACGTCTACGTGCCCGGCTGCCCGCCCCGGCCCGAGGCGCTGCTGCACGGCATCCTGCGGTTGCAGGAGAAGATCGCCGCCGAGCGGTCCGGCATCGGTGGGGTGTCCCGCCCCGACGCCCTCGCCTCGCCGGTCGACGCGCCGCCGAGCGACGCCCTCCCGCGCACCGCGGCGTCCCTGACGGCCCCACCGGTGCGCCCGCCGAACCCCTGAGTCGCGCCACTCACCGGCTCGTCGCCGCGAGCCGACAGGTCGGACCGGACGATTCGATCGGGCGAGGGTCGCCGGTGGCGTACGGGGGTTAACCTGCGCCGCATGAGCAACTCCGCGGACCGGCGTTCCGCCCACATCGTCGATGTGCTCACCGAGGAGTTCGGTGAGTCGATGGCCCTGGACCCGGCGGCGTTCCGCCGCAAGTTCCGCAAGATGGCGGCGTCGCCGTTCGCCTTCTACCGGGGCAGCGCCGCCCTCTTCTACGCCGACCAGCGCGGTGACTTCGCCGACGACGCGTTCCTCGACGAGCGCACCAGCCGGGTCTGGATCCACGGCGACCTGCACGCGGAGAACTTCGGCACGTACATGAACGCCTCCGGGCAGCTGGTGTTCAACGTCAACGACTTCGACGAGGCGTACGTGGGTCCCTTCTCCTGGGACCTGAAGCGCTTCGCGGCCAGCGTGGCGCTGCTCGGCTACGCGAAGGCCCTCTCCGACGCGGTGATCGGGGAACTGGTCGAGACGTTCGCCCGCGCGTACCTCGCCGAGCTGCGGGCCATCGCCACCGGCGGCGACGACGCCATCGGCTCGATCACCCTGGACACCGCGGACGGCGTGCTGCTGCGGGTGCTCCAGCAGGCCCGGCTGAACACCCGGGTCGAGCTGCTCGCCACGCAGACCACCATCGACAACTACGAGCGGCGCTTCTCCCTGAGCGACGGGGTCTTCGAGATCGACAAGGACACCCACGACACGGTCTGCGCCGCGTACGAGGCGTACCTGGACACCCGCCCGTCGTCGGCGGCGAAGCTGCGTCCGGTCGCCGCGCAGATCAAGGACGTGGTGCTGCGCAAGGGCGTGGGCATCGGCTCGGCCGGCCTGCCGTCGTACAACCTGCTGCTGGAGGGGCACACCCAGGCGCTGGAGAACGACGTCGTCCTCTACATGAAGCAGGCCCAGGTGCCGGCGGTGGCGCGGCACGTCACCGACGAGTCGGTCCGCGGCTACTTCCGGCACCAGGGGCACCGCACCGCCGAGTCGCAGCGGGCCCTCCAGGCGTACGCGGACCCGTGGCTGGGCTACACCGAGCTGGACGGTGTCGGGCAGCTCGTCGCCGAGGTCTCCCCGTACGCGGCGGACCTGGACTGGGCCGACGTCAACGAGCCGGAGGAGCTGACCGGCGTCGTCGGTCACCTGGGCCACGCGGTCGCCCGGATGCACTCGGTCGCCGACGACGAGTCCAGCCACGACCTGGTCGACTACTCAACCGAGGAGGCCATCGTGGCGGCGGTGGACGCCGACGAGGAGGGGTTCGTCGCCCACCTGGTCGACTTCGCCCACGCGTACGGCGCCCGCGCCCGCACCGACCACCAGCTCTTCGTCGACCTCTTCCGCAACGGCCGCCTCCCCGGCATCTGAGCGGTCGACAGCGGGCCCGCGCGGGATGCGGGTCCGCCGTCGCCTCAGGAGGTGAAGTCGAGGACGACCTTGATGTCGTCACCGGTGTGCTGGTACGCCATCGTGAAGTCCGACATCGGTACGCGGCGGGTGATCAACCGGTTGAGCCACGACTGTTCGGCCCGGGCGAGCGCGTCGGCGGCCTGGTCCCAGTGCCGCCGGTTGGCGTTGACCGAGCCGAAGACGACGTTGTTCTCCAGCACCAGGGACCGGTTCAGGGCCCCGGCGTCGAAGTCGATGGTCCGGCCGCCGCTGGACACGCCGGTGAGGCAGACAATGCCGGTCGGCCCGACCTTGCACATGGCGTCCAGCACCACCGTCGGCGCGCCGGTGCACTCCACCACCACGTCCGGCTCGAAGTCCAACTCGTTGACCGGAACCGTGTGGTACGTCGCGCCGAGCGCCCGGACCAGGTCCGGTTTGACCCCGGTCGTGCTCCGGTCCAGCACGTGCACGTTCAGCCCGCGCTGGGTGGCGAGCAGCGCGGCGAGCAGGCCGATCGGTCCGGCGCCGGTGACCAGCACGGTCTGCGGCTTCCACTCGGTGCGGGCGCCGATCCGCTCGATGTGGTCCCACGCCTTGGCGACCACGCTGGTCGGTTCCAGCAGCATCCCCACCGGGGCGAGGACCGGGTCGAGACCGACGGCGAACTTCGGCTGCACCCGCCACCGGTCCCGGGCGAAGCCGGGCAGCCCCTTGATGCCGTGCTCGGTGTACCGCCCGTTGCGGCACATGTCCCACTCGTCGACGGCGCAGCTCGGGCAGGGCAGCGGATCGGGGTGCCGTACCACGCCGGCCACCAGGTCGCCGACCTGGAGCGTGCCGGTGGGGTCGTCCAGCACCCGGCCCAGCGACTCGTGCCCGATGACCAGCCGGTCCTGGCCGGGCGGCGCCTCGCCGTAGTGCGCCTGGATGATCTCCTGGTCGGTGCCGCAGATGCCCACGGCGAGTGCCTCGACCAGGATCGCGCCCTCCTCGGGGGCCGGCTCGGGCCAGTCGTCGTTGAGGAGCAGCGAGTCGGGGACACCACAGGACACAGTCACGGCGCGCACGGCCTCATCTTTCCCCGGTCGGTCGCCGTCCGCCGGGCGAATGCCGCAGATGCCCGCTGTCGCGCGGGCGGCCCGACACACCTCGGGGGTGCCGGCCATAGGATCAGCGGCATGACTCCGGAAGAGGTCGGCCAGCGGATGGTCGCGCTGCTCGCACCGGTCGAGGCGACGCCGTCGGTGTCCGGCGGTCAGGCGTACGCCCGCGCCACCGTCGACGTACCGGCGGCGAACTGGTCCGACGCGCTCCGTGCCGCCCGCGACGACGCGGAGCTGGCCTGCGACTTCTTCGACTGGCTCTCCGCCGTCGACGAGCTGACCGGCGGGTTCGACGTGGTGGTCCACCTCTGGTCCACCACGCGCCGGCACGGTCTCCTGCTGCGGACCCGGGTGCCCCGCGAGGCACCCACCGTCGCCTCGGTGGTGGAGGTGTTCCCCGGCGCCGCGTGGCACGAGCGGGAGACGCACGAGATGTTCGGTATCGACTTCGCCGGGCACGACGGGCTGCTGCCCCTGCTCCTGCCGCCGGAGTTCGAGGGGCACCCGCTGCGCAAGGAGTTCGTGCTCGCCTCCCGGGTGGCCAAGCCGTGGCCGGGCGCGAAGGAACCGGGCGAGTCGGGGGCCGGGGGCGGGCGTCGCCCGATCCGGCCGCCCGGCGTACCGGCTCCGGGGGAGTGGGGTACCACCCCGACGCCGGCCGGCGCCGGTGGTGTCGGTGAGGGGCCGCGCGGCGGCGTGCCGGCCCGCCCGGCCCGGGAACGGCC
>NZ_JBFAMU010000107.1:0-13061 GCF_040656655.1 Micromonospora sp. NPDC049799 | reverse complement strand
AGCGCACCCGTGCCGGTGTTCTTGACGGTCAGCTCGCCCTGGAATCCGCCCTGCCACGCGTTGACCTGCTTGTAGGTCGCGGTGCAGCCGCCGGTCGTGGCCGCCGGCGCCGGTGCCGGCGCGCCGATCGTGGGCAGGCCGAGCAACACCCCGGGCGTACGCGGGGAGCGTCCCGCCTCGGCCGCGTCACCGGCCCGGGTACGCCGGTGTGACAGCGGCTCGGTGTCGGCGTTGAGGTGGTGCGGGGCGGCGTACGTGACGGTGGTGTGCACGATGTCCCCCGGCCGGATCGAGCCGGCGTAGGAGCCGGCGTCGAAGTGGACCAGGCGGCCGTCGCGGGCACGGCCGGACATCCGCCCGGTGCGCTCGTCCTTGCGGCCTTCGCCGACGGCGACCAGCACCTCGACGGTCTCCCCCACCAGCTTCCTGTTCTCCGCCCAGGTGATCTCCTCGACGCAGGCGATCAGCCGCTCGTAGCGCTCCTGCACCACCTGCTTGGGCAGCTGGCCGTCCATCGTGGCGGCCGGGGTGCCGGGGCGCTTGGAGTACTGGAAGGTGAACGCCGACGAGAACCGGGCCTCCCGCACCACGTCGAGCGTCCGCTGGAAGTCTGCCTCGGTCTCGCCGGGGAAGCCGACGATGATGTCGGTGGTGATCGCCGCGTCCGGCATGGCCTCCCGCACCTTGGAGATGATCCCCAGGTACTTCTCCGACCGGTACGAGCGGCGCATCGCCTTGAGCACGTCGTCGGAGCCGGACTGCAACGGCATGTGCAGCGAGTGGCAGACGTTCGGCGTCTCGGCCATCGCGGCGATCACGTCGTCGGTGAAGTCCTTCGGGTGCGGACTGGTGAACCGGACGCGCTCCAGCCCGTCGATGTCGCCGCACGCGCGCAGCAGCTTGCCGAAGGCGTACCGGTCGCCGAACTCGGCACCGTAGGAGTTGACGTTCTGCCCGAGCAGGGTCACCTCCAACACACCCTCGTCGACCAGGGCGCGCACCTCGGAGAGAATGTCGCCGGGGCGGCGGTCCTTCTCCTTGCCGCGCAGGGAGGGCACGATGCAGAACGTGCACGTGTTGTTGCAGCCGACGGAGATGGACACCCAGCCGGCGTACGTCGACTCGCGGCGGGTCGGCAGCGTCGACGGGAAGACGTCGAGGGATTCGAGGATCTCGACCTCGGCGGCGGCGTTGTGCCGGGCGCGTTCCAGCAGCACCGGCAGCGACCCGATGTTGTGGGTGCCGAACACCACGTCGACCCAGGGCGCCTTGCGGACGATGTCGCCCCGGTCCTTCTGGGCCAGGCAGCCGCCGACGGCGATCTGCATCCCCGGGTGCCTGTCCTTGACGGGACGCAGATGACCCAGGTTGCCGTAGAGCCGGTTGTCGGCGTTCTCCCGGACCGCGCAGGTGTTGAAGACCACCACGTCGGGGTTGTCGTCGGCCTCGCGGGCGCGCACGTAGCCCGCCTGCTCCAGCAGGCCGGAGATGCGCTCGGAGTCGTGCACGTTCATCTGGCAGCCGTACGTGCGCACCTGGTAGGTGCGCGGGCTGCTCGCCGCTGCGGTAGTCATGACATGCACAGCGTATCCGGGTCGACCGGATGGACCGAGACGAGGAGGAGCCGTGTGCCGGAGCATCAAGACCCTGCGTGAGCCGTACACCCCCGAGGTGACCGACGCGGACGTCCAGGCCGCCGCGTTGCAGTACGTCCGGAAGATCTCCGGGTTCCGCGCGCCGGCCGCGCACAACGCCGCGGCCTTCGACGCCGCGGTGTCCGCGGTCGCCGCGGCCACCGCGACCCTGCTGGCCCAACTGGAGGTACGCGGACAGCGCGCCGCCGGGTGAGGAGGAAGGGCCGACGGGGGCCCTTCCGCACACCTCAGGCGGCGGCGAGCGCGGGGAGCACCGAGTCGGGGGCCCAGCGGGAGCGGTGGCACTGCGACCAGCCCCGGCAGCGCGGGTCGGCGTCCGTGCAGAGCCGCTGGTTGCCGAGCACCTCGCCGTCGTCGGTCTCCCGCACGTCGAAGTGCACCGGGCGGATCGTGCCGTCCGGGGCGACCAGCAGGTGCCGGGTCGCGTCGAGCGTGTCGTCGCGGAGCAGGCAGTTGCGGTCCAGCAGCCGGGCCAGCGCCGCCACGCTGGCGTGCTCGGGGAGCGACTCGGGCACCCCGTAACAGTCCACGATCGTCGCGAACTCTCCCGGCGCCTGCCAGACGTCGCAGATCACTGCGTACGTCGGCAGTCGTGCCGGGTCGGCCACGGCCAGGGGCATCACCACCCGGCCGAGCGCCTCGGCCAGTGCCGGGTAGACCTCCACCGGCCTCGCCTGGTCGATTCTCCAGTTCCACAGCTCGGTCATGCCGCCTCCTCGCTGTGCTCGTCCCACCGGCCTCCGGATCGGGCCTTACTGACGATGGTGGGGGGAATTTGACCGCAGCCGGGGGCAAGTTACCGGTCTGTGACCATTCCGGGCAAAATTTCCTCGGGCACCGTTGCTCCGAGTAGCGGGAAGATGACAGTTTATCGGGTATGGTGCCGCGACACGCCGCCCGGCACCCGGCTCAGCGGAGCACCAGGCGGTGCTCTCCGGGAGGCAGCAACTCACCGATCACGGGGGCGCCCGGGACCTCGCCGGCCACCAGCAGACCGCCGGAGGTCTGTGCGTCGGCCAGCAGGAGACGCTCCTCCTCGCCGGCCCGGCCGAAGTCGGTCCACGGGGAGACCCAGTCCAGGTTGCGGCGGCTGCCGCCGCTGACGTACCCGTCCCGGACCGCCTCGCGGGCACCCGTTAGGTAGGGCACCCGGGCGGTGTCGATGGCCACCGTCAGCCGGCTCGCCCGGGCGAGCTTGGACGCGTGCCCCAACAGCCCGAAGCCGGTCACGTCAGTGCCGCAGCGGACCCCGGCGGCCACCGCGGCCCGGGCCGCGGCCCGGTTCAGGGTGGTCATCGCGGCGACCGCCTCGGCGAAGCTCTCGCCGGTGGCCTTGTGCCGGGTGTTCAGCACCCCCACCCCCAGCGGCTTGGTCAGCGACAGCGGGAGGCCGGCCCGGCCGGCGTCGAGGGTGATCAGCTCCTCGGGCCGGACCACCCCGGTGACGGCGAGACCGTACTTCGGGCCCTCGTCGTCGACGCTGTGACCGCCCGCCAGGTGACAGCCGGCCTCGCGGGCGACGTCCTGCCCGCCCCGCAGGACCTCCCGGGCCAGCTCCAGCGGGAGCACGTCGCGCGGCCAGCAGAGCAGGTTCAGCGCGACCAGGGGCGTACCGCCCATCGCGTACACGTCGGAGAGGGCGTTGGTCGCGGCGATGCGGCCCCAGTCGTACGCGTCGTCGACGACCGGGGTGAAGAAGTCGGCGGTGGTGACCAGGCCAGTGCGCTCGTCCAGCCGGACCACCGCGGCGTCGTCGCCGTGGTCGAGGCCCACCAGCAGCTCGGCGGTGCCGGTGGCCGGGCCGAGGCCGGCGACCATCGCCTCCAGCTCACCCGGAGGGATCTTGCAGGCGCAGCCGCCACCGCGCGCGTACGCCGTCAGACGAACCGGTGCGGTCATCCCCACATGATCTCGGCGGGGTGTCGCCGCCGCCACCGGAGCGACCCGTTCCGCGGTCAAAATCGGACTCCCGACCCTGATCGAGGCTGGTGTTACCGCTCCGTGACCAACTGAGTTGCGTTCCGCCACATCACCCCGCCTACAGTGGCCCAACCGGGGGTCATCCGACCCCACTCCGGGCGACCACAGGGACGGTGTACGACGTGACGACGGGCGAACCGCTCATCGTGCTGGACGCGGTCAACAAGTACTTCGGGCCGCTGCACGTGCTGGACGACGTCTCGCTGTCGGTCGGGCGCGGCGAGGTGGTCGTGGTGATCGGCCCGTCCGGCTCCGGCAAGTCGACGCTCTGTCGCGCCATCAACCGGCTGGAACCGATCAACTCGGGCACCATCACCTTCGACGGCCGACCGCTGCCGGCCGAGGGCAAGGACCTCGCCAGGCTGCGCAGCGAGGTGGGCATGGTCTTCCAGTCGTTCAACCTCTTCGCGCACAAGACCATCCTGGAGAACGTCACCCTCGGGCCGATCAAGGTCCGCAAGGAGAAGCCGGCCGCCGCCCGCGAGCGCGGCCTGGCCCTGCTGGACCGGGTCGGCATCGCCAACCAGGCCGACAAGTTCCCCGCGCAGCTCTCCGGCGGCCAGCAGCAGCGGGCCGCGATCGCCCGCGCGCTGGCTATGCAGCCCAAGGCGATGCTCTTCGACGAGCCGACCAGCGCGCTCGACCCGGAGATGGTCGGCGAGGTGCTGGACGTGATGACGTCACTGGCCCGCGAGGGCATGACCATGGTCGTGGTCACCCACGAGATGGGCTTCGCCCGGCACGCGGCGAACCGGGTCATCTTCATGGCCGACGGGCAGCTCGTCGAGGACGCGCCGCCGGCCGAGTTCTTCGCCAACCCGCGCAGCGAGCGGGCCAAGGACTTCCTCTCCAAGATCCTCACGCACTAGGCGTCCCGGAGCGCGCCGTCCCCCGGCGGGCACCACTCGAAGAAGGAGAAGAGTATGCGTATCACGCGCGTAGCCGCGCTTGCGGCGGCCGCCACCCTGGCGTTCGGCCTGACCGCCTGTGGCGGCGACGACGCCGGGGAGGGCACCGGCGCCGGCAGCAAGTCCTTCGCCGCCGGCAGCACCATGGAGAAGCTCAACAAGGCCCAGAAGATCAAGATCGGCACGAAGTTCGACCAGCCCGGCTTCGGCCAGAAGGGCCTGTCGGGCGACCCGGAGGGCTTCGACGTCGAGGTCGCGAAGATCATCGTCAAGGAGCTCGGCATCCCCGAGGACAAGATCGAGTGGGTCGAGGCCCCCTCGAAGGTCCGCGAGGACGTGATCGTGAACGGCACCGTCGACCTGGTCGCGGCGACCTACACGATCAACGACAAGCGCAAGGAGCGCATCGCCTTCGCCGGCCCGTACTACGAGGCCGGGCAGAACATCATGGTGAAGAAGGACGACAGCAGCATCACGGGGCCGGACTCCTTCAAGGACGGCGCCAAGAAGGTCTGCTCGGTGACCGGCTCCACCCCGGCCGAGAAGATCAAGGAGTACGTCAAGGACGTCGCCACGCAGGTGGTGCTCTTCGACACCTACGACAAGTGCCGCGACGCCCTCAAGGGCGGCCAGGTCGACGCCGTCACCACGGACAACGTGATCCTGCTCGGCTACATCGCCAAGGACGAGGCCTCGTTCAAGCTGGCCGGTGACAACTTCACCAAGGAGCCGTACGGCATCGGGGTGAAGAAGGAGGACACCGCCTTCCGTGACTTCGTCAACGACACGCTGGAGAAGGCGTTCGCCGACGGCAGCTGGAAGAAGGCCTGGGACGACACGGCCGGCAAGTTCGGTGCCGAGCTGGGCACTGCGCCGACCATCAACCGCTACTGATTCCTGCTGATCTGGAGGGTGGGGAGGACGACCGACCCGTGAGTGTGCTCATCGACCGGTTCGACGTTTTCGCGGGTGGCTTCTGGCTCACCCTCCAGATCTGCGTACTCGCCGCGATCGGCGCCCTGATCCTGGGCGCCGTCGTGGCGGTACTGCGGATCTCCCCGATCCCGCCGCTGCGCGCGGTCGGGACCGGCTACGTCAACGTCTTCCGCAACATGCCGCTGACCGTGGTGATGTTCTTCGCCGCGTTCGGTCTTCCCGCGCTGGGTTCCAACGCGGACTTCCTCCGCATCCCCGTGGTCGACACGCTGTTCAGCCGGCTCGGGACCGACCTGCCGTACTTTCGCTTCGCGCTGATCGCCCTGGTCCTCTACACGGCTGCCTTCGTCTGTGAGGCGCTGCGCTCGGGCGTGAACGCGGTCCCCGCCGGGCAGGCCGAGGCCGCCCGTTCGCTCGGTCTGACGTTCGGGCAGAACCTGCGGTACGTGGTGCTGCCGCAGTCCTGGAAGGCGTCCATCGTGCCGCTCGGTTCGGTGATCATCGCGATGATCAAGAATTCGGCGCTGGTCGGCTTCTTCGGAGTGGTCGGCGACCTGTCGGCCACCGCCGACCAGTTGACCTCGGCCGAGGGCTACGCCTTCATCCCGGTCGCCATCGGCATCTCGATCGGATACCTGATCATGACCGTGCCCCTCGGTGCCCTCCTCGACCGGGTCGAGAAGCGTCAGGCGGTGGCTCGATGAGTCAGCAGAGCGTCCTCTACGACGTCCCGGGTCCCCGGCAGCGCCGGATCACCCTGATCAGCAGCCTGGTCGCCACGGTTGTCCTGCTGATCGGCGCCTACTTCCTGATCTACCGGCCGCTTGATGAGAACGGCCAGTTCTCGATGGAGCTCTGGGGTCCGCTCGTCGACCCCTCGAACGAGAGCTTCTCGCTGGTCTGGCAGCGGATCGGTACCGGATTCCGCAACACCCTCATCGCGGCAGCGCTGGCCATCGTGTCCTCGCTGGTGGTCGGCACCCTGCTGGCGTTGCTGCGGATCCAGCTCAAGAGCCTCGCCCAGCGACGCTTCACCGGCTTCGCCACCCCGCTGGCGTACCTGCTGCGCGGGCTGAGCGCCGTCCTGTCGGCGGTCACCCGGGTCTGCGTCGAGGTTTTCCGCGGCCTGCCCGTGGTGATCACGATCTTCTTCGTGGGGCGCGGCTTCCCCGAGTTCGGCATCACCATGGACACGCTCTGGTACCTGGTCATCGGCCTGACCATCTACAACTCCGTGGTCATCGGTGAGATCCTCCGCTCCGGCATGGAGGGACTCCCCGGGGGGCAACGGGAGGCGGCGGCCGCGATCGGGCTCTCCCCGCTGCAGACCACCTGGATGATCCTGCTGCCGCAGGCGTTCCGCATCATGCTTCCGGCGCTGATCAGCCAGCTCGTGGTGGTGCTCAAGGACACCTCGCTCGGCTTCATCATCAGCTACGAGGAGACCCTGACGATCGCCGAGCAGATCATCGGTTCCCTGGACAACCCGATCCAGGTGTACTTCGTCATCGCGGTGCTGTTCATCGTGGTCAACTACTCGCTGTCGAAGCTCGCCCAGTACGTGCAGCACCGCCTCGCCCGGGGCCGGCGCAGCACCGTCGCCCACACGACCGGAGCTGCGGGAACCGAGTTGGAGACCGAGGCGGTACCCGGCACCACCACCTGACGACACCAGCGCGACGGAAGGGCCGACCCCTGCGGGGCCGGCCCTTCCTCGTCACTGCCTCAGCGGGCGATCTCGGTGACCCGGGACTCGCGGACCACGGTCACCCGGATCTGACCCGGGTACGTCAGCTCCTCCTCGATCTGCTTGGCCACGTCCCGGGCCAGCACGGCCGCGCCGATGTCGTCGACGTCGTCCGGCTTGACCATCACCCGGATCTCGCGACCCGCCTGCATCGCGAAGACCTTGTCCACGCCCAGCTTGCTCGCCGCGATCTCCTCGATCCGCTCCAGGCGCTTGACGTACGCCTCCAGGCTCTCCCGGCGCGCGCCCGGCCGACCGCCGGAACAGGCGTCGGACGCCTGCGTGAGGACGGCCTCGATCGTCTGCGGCGGCACCTCGTTGTGGTGCGCCTCGATGGCGTGGACGACGTCCTCGCTCTCGCCGTACTTGCGGGCCAGGTCCGCGCCGATGATGGCGTGGCTGCCCTCCACCTCGTGGGTGAGCGCCTTGCCGATGTCGTGCAGGAACGCCGACCGCTTGATGGTGGGCACATCCAGGCGCAGCTCGGCGGCCATCACGCCGGCGATGTGGGCGGTCTCCACGAGGTGCTTGAGCACGTTCTGCCCGTAGGACGTGCGGTAGCGCAGCCGCCCCAGGTAGGTCACCAGCTCCGGGTGGATCTCGGTGATGCCGACCTCGACCAGGGCGTCCTCGGCGGCCCGCCGGCAGAGCTGGTCCACCTCCTGGCGGGCCAGGTCGTACACCTCCTCGATCCGGTGCGGGTGGATCCGCCCGTCGAGGACCAGCTTCTCCAGGGTGAGCCGGCCGACCTCCCGCCGGACCGGGTCGAAGCAGGAGAGCAGCACCGCCTCAGGGGTGTCGTCGATGATCAGGTTGACCCCGGTCACCGACTCGAAGGCCCGGATGTTGCGGCCCTCGCGGCCGATGATCCGACCCTTCATCTCGTCGCCGGGCAGGTGCAGGACGCTGACCACGCTCTCCGCGGTCTGCTCGCTGGCCACCCGCTGGATCGCGTCGACGACGATGTGTCGGGCGCGCTGCTCGGCGGTGTTGCGCGCGTCGGACTCGATGTCCCGGACCAGCAGCGCGGCCTCCCGCTTCGCCTGCGTCTCGATCGCCTCGATCAGCTCGGTCCGGGCCGCGTCGGCGGTCAACCCGGCCACCCGCTCCAGTTCCCGACGGCGCCGCTCCTCGGCCTCGGCCAGCTCCGCCTCCCGCTGGGCGAGTGCCGACTCGCGGGCGGCGAGGGCGGCGCTGGCCGCGCTGAGCTGCCGTTCCCGCTCGGCGAGCCGCTCCACCTCCTCGGTGTGCAGGCGTTCCCGCTCGTCCATCCGGGCCGCCCGCCGCTCCACCTCGGCGGCCTGCTCGCGGGTCGTCGCCGCGAGCACCGCCATCTCCCGCTCACCGCTGCGCCGGGCGGCGGTCCGCAGTTGCTCGGCGTCGATCTCGGCCTGCTTGTGTGCCCGCTCCAGGATGGTGTCGGCCTCGGCACGGGCGTCGTCCAGCACCCGCCGCGCCTCGGCCCGGGCCGACTTCGCCTCCGCCTTGGCGGCGGCGGCCTCGGTGCGGGCGGCGGCGGCCGCCGACTTCGCCACGTCGATGGTGCTGTTGACCTCGTCGGCGGCGGTACGCAGGGCGGCCAGGGACTGCTCCTGGCGATCCTTCTCGGCGATGAAGGCCGGGTCCTCGGGCCTCGGGGCGCTGGTGAGGCGCCGCAGCGTCCGCACGCCCACCAGCACGGCGCCGACCACCACCACGGCCAGCAGCAGGACGACCGCGAGGAGGACCAGGTCGAAGCCGTTCACGCCGCCCCACCGCCGGGCAGGGGGCCGGCCGACGGTGCGGACCCCGGTGGGTGGTGCGCCACGGTCTTCTCGCGGCGAGAGTGATGCCTGCCCGCGTCAGCGGCTCGGGACACCCGCGTGCCGGGCTCGCCGGCCTGCCCGCTCATGCCGGTCCCCCGGTGGACCTGTGCCGCCTCGCCATGGCGTGCCTCCCCTGAACGTCACGCCGCAGGACGTGCCGGTGGGCACACTCCTGCGGCTCTGGACGCCCGACCGGAGCGGCTGGCCGTGGGTAGCTTTCTCCGCCGGCGGTGCCCGCGGGCATCGTCGGCGGCCGGGTGCAGTTGTCGCCCCGACTCCGGACCGGCCAGTCCGGAGTCGACACCGAAGGCCGGTGGATCGGCCAAAGTGATGCTGTTCCGTTACGCGTTCTATGTTGTGCGCTTAGCCTGCGCTGGTCGGGCAATGTGAGCCTGTATGGCGAGGCTAGGTCTCCGGAGGTGCTCCGGTCAAGAACTCATGATCAAACCCCCCGAACGGAGAGAGTTCGCGGGGTGACGCAGTGCTGATCGCGGACCGGACAGTGGGGGACAAAGGCGGACCCGACCAGCGCCGGAACCGAACGACGGCTCGGCCCGACGGACGATTCCACGCCTCCGGCCCACTCCCTATCGTGATGATCATGAAACGGACGCTGCTCGTCACGGTCGTCGTGCTCGTGGTCGGCATCGGCGCGGGGGTGGTGTGGGGTCGTCACGTCGTCGAGACCCGCGATCACGGCGGCGGAGGAGGCACCGGGCCGGTCAGCGAACGCCGCGTGGCCACCGGAGACGGCCGGCTCAGTGTCGACCTTCCGACCGGCTGGGAGGAGTCCGCGTGCCCGACCGAGGAGGGCCGGATCTGCCTGCTGATCTCGCCGGCCGGAGCCGGCGAGGACGACGGCATCGCGGTGTTCGTCACGCCCCTCGAGAGCGGGCGAGGAAGCATGTACGACTTCTACACCGACGCCGTCGGGGAGGACTCCCCGTCGCACCGGGGCCTCCAGCGGGTCACCGTCGACGGGATGAGCGCGCTTCGGATCGACCACGCACAGATGCCCCGGGCCGAGCAGAACGGGCCGGCGGCCCCCTACATCATGGTGGTCGGGGAGGTTGTCCCCGGCACGGCGGAGTTCACCGTGATGTGCCGGTACGACCAACGCCGCACCGAGATCCGGTCCGCCTGCGACGCGGTCACCGCGTCCCTGCGGTTGCGTCGCTGATTGCGCCCGGCGCGTCCGGGCGGGATCCGGCGTGGGAGACGGCCGGTCGGCGGGCGCGTCGCGCTCAGTCGACCGGGCGACTCTCCCGGTCGAGGTCGCCCTCCGCGTCGGCCAGGGCGTCGGCGTCGATCTGGTCGGCGAACTCGGCCGCCTCGGCGCTCTGCGCGGCCAGGGCGTCCTTCACCGCCCGGATCGCCACGCCCGGCGGATAGCCCTTGCGGGCCAGCATGGCGACCAGCCGGCGGAACACCGCGTCGGGCTCGCCCCGGGCCGAGCGGAGCTTCCGGTCGACCAGCGCACGGGCCGTCCCGGCCTCCGTCTCCTCGTCCAGCTCGCCGAGCGCCTCGCTGGCCACCTCACCGTCGACGCCGCGCTGGCGCAGCTCGTTGGCGAGCGCCCGCCGGGACAGACCCCGGCCGGCGTGCCGGCTCGACACCCAGGCCTTCGCGAAGGCCGCGTCGTCGATGATGCCGACCTCGTCGTAGCGGTCGAGCACCTCGGCCGACACCTCGTCGGAGATGCCCTTCCTGGCGAGAGCGCCGGCCAGCTCGGCCCGGGTACGCGGGCGCACCGCCAGCTGCCGGAGACAGATCTCCCGAGCCACCTCGGCCTCGTCCCGTGGTGGGGACGGGGTCGCCTCGGGCTCGGTGTCCGCACCACGGGCACGCCGGCCTCGGCGAGGTCGGGGCGCGGTGTCGCCGTTACCCGACCGGGGCGGGCTGGCATCCCAGCCGCGCCCCGTGCGGGCACGTCGTCCTGCCATCGATCAGCGGCCGATCAGAAGTCGACCGGCGGCAGCTCCGGGCCACCGGCGGCGTCGCCCGCGCCCTGCCCGACGCCGAGCTTCTCCAGGATCTTCTTCTCGATCTCGGCGGCCACGTCCGGGTTCTCCCGGAGGAACTCGCGGGCCTTCTCCTTGCCCTGGCCGAGCTGGTCGCCGTCGTACGTGTACCACGCGCCGGACTTGCGGATGATCGCCTGCTCGACGCCGACGTCGATCAGCGAGCCCTCGCGGGAGATGCCCTTGCCGTACATGATGTCGAACTCGGCCTGCTTGAACGGCGCGGCGACCTTGTTCTTCACGACCTTGACCCGGGTGCGGTTACCGACCACGTCGGTGCCGTCCTTGAGGCTCTCGATGCGCCGCACGTCGAGCCGGACCGAGGCGTAGAACTTCAGCGCCCGACCACCGGTCGTGGTCTCCGGGCTGCCGAACATCACGCCGATCTTCTCGCGGAGCTGGTTGATGAAGATCGCCGTGGTGCCGGTGTTGTTGAGCACACCGGTGATCTTCCGCAGCGCCTGGCTCATCAGCCGGGCCTGGAGACCCACGTGGCTGTCGCCCATCTCACCCTCGATCTCGGCGCGCGGCACCAGCGCGGCCACCGAGTCGATGACGATGATGTCGAGCGCGCCGGAGCGGACCAGCATGTCCACGATCTCCAGCGCCTGCTCGCCGGTGTCCGGCTGGGAGACCAGCAGGGCGTCGGTGTCGACGCCGAGGGCCTTCGCGTACTCCGGGTCGAGCGCGTGCTCGGCGTCGACGAACGCCGCGATGCCGCCGGCCCGCTGGGCGTTGGCCACCGCGTGCAACGCCACCGTGGTCTTACCGCTGGACTCCGGACCGTAGATCTCGACGACCCGGCCCCGGGGCAGACCGCCCACGCCGAGCGCCACGTCGAGCGCGATGGAACCGGTGGTGATGACCGAGGTCTGGATGACCGGCCGCTCGCCCAGCCGCATCACCGAACCCTTGCCGAACTGCTTGTCGATCTGAGCGAGAGCAAGGTCGAGTGCCTTCTCCCGATCGGGCCCTGCGGCCATGTTTGCCACCCCTGCCTTCGCCGGCGTCTTTCCTGAGCTTCGCGTCACGCGGACACGCTAGGCGCTGGGTCCGACAGAAAACCAGCGGCCATGCCGCGAGCTGTGGACAAGCACCCCGCTGTGGACAATAGCCGAACAGGTGTACGACTCGGCAAGCGACACGCGGAAGCGACGAAACGACTGCTCAACGTAGTCGCGCGGGGACCCGGTCGGGATAGGCGGCGACCACGGCCCGCCACACCACGTGCGTCTGCTCGCCCGCGGCGAACGCCTGCTCGATGGTCCGCCCGCCCAACTGGGACAGCACCTGGTCGCGGGCGATGCTGGCCGCGTACCCGGGGCCGAACGCCTCCTCCAGCCGCGTCCAGAAGTCGGTCAGCCGCACGTGATCAGTCCTCCTCGTCCGGTGCGCCGGACGGCACCGACCGCAACGCTAGCGCCACCAGCGGGACGACCGCGATCGCCGCCAGCAGGGTGAGCACCGGATAACCCGCGGCCCGCATCACAAACCCGCTGGCCGCCGCCGCGCCGGCGCCGGCCAGGCCCATCGTGAGGTCGGACAGCCCCTGGACACTGGGGCGGATCGCCGCCGGCACCGCCTCCGACAGCAGCGTCGAGCCGGCCACCATGGTGCCGGACCAGCCCAGTCCGAGCAGGACCAGGCCGAGCGAGAGCAGGGGCGTGTCGTGCCCGGCGGTGCCGGCGACCGCGCACGCGGCGAGCAGCAGCCCGACGCCACCGAGGATCACCGGCCGGCGGCCGAGTCGGTCGGTGAGCCAGCCCACCACCGGGGAGAGGGCGTACATCCCCGCGATGTGCAGGCTCAGCACGATGCCGACCACCCGCAGCACGTCCGCGTCGCCGTGCGACTCGCCCAGGCGCACCGGCGTCATCGACATGACCGCCACCATCACCACGTGGCCCACGGCCACGGCCGCGATGCCGAGGCGGGCGGCGGGCAGGGCGCGTACCGTCCGCCAGGCCGCGCGCATCCCCGCCCCGCGCCGGGCGTGCGGCGCCGGTGGG
>NZ_JBFAMU010000106.1:0-13260 GCF_040656655.1 Micromonospora sp. NPDC049799 | reverse complement strand
CGGCGAGCGTGCCGCCCGCCGCGCCCGCGCCCGCCGGCCTGCCGGTGGTCGACTACGGCCCGGCACCCGCCGGCTTCCCGGCCGACCCGGACACCATGGACACCACCCCGCTCACCGAGGGGGTGCACCCGACGCGCCGGATCGCCGCCTACACCGCGCCCGGCGGCCGGCCGTTGGCGTTCCTCGACCCCACCATCAGCGGCGTCGAGGTGACCATGCCGATCGCCCGGCGCCGGGCGGGCTGGACGGCGGTGCTGCTCCCCTCGGCGAACCGCACCCTCGCGTGGCTGCCCCCCGGCGGCTTCACGACCGTCGCGCTGCGCGACCAGATCGTCGTCGAGCGCAAGCCGCACCGGCTGACCTGGTACCGCGCCGGCCGGGCCGTCCGCTCCTGGGAGGTCAGCCTCGGACAGCAGGGCCAGGAGACCCCACTGGGCCGCACGTTCGTCCTCGGCCGGACCCCGCCGCCGGAGGAGGTGTACGGCGGCGTCGACATCTTCGCCCTCGGCGCCGTGCCGGACGACCCGGACGCGGTCCCCGCCGGCCTGCGCGGCGCGCACATCGGCCTGCACAGCTGGTACCACGACGGCGAGCTGGGCGAGAACACCACCAACGGCTGCATCCGGCTGACCCGGAGCGGCCAGCGGGAACTGCTCGCCGAGGTACGTCCCGGCACCAGCGTCGTCGTGGTGGACGAACTGCCCGCCCCGCCGCCGACCGCCTGACGATTCCCGGCACCCGGAACGGGTAACCGCCCCGAGCCCGTCGCACCGGCGGTGCCGCCGCACGCCGAGCGGAAGGGGACGCCCATGGCCCTGGCGCCCGACACCGTGGTCCTGATCCACGGGCTGTGGATGACGTCACGCAGCTGGGAGCGGTGGGCCGACCGGTACGCCGCCCGGGGCCTGCGCGTGGTGGCCTCCCCCTGGCCCGGCATGGAGGGCGAGGTCGAACAGCTCCGGGCGGACCCCACGCCGATCGCCCAGCAGAGCATCGGGGAGATCGCCGACCACTACGACCGGCTGATCCGAGGCCTGCCGAGACCGCCGATGATCATGGGCCACTCGTTCGGCGGGCTGATCGCCCAGATCCTGGTCGACCGGGGCCTCGGCGCGGCGGCCGTCGGCGTCCACCCGGCCGCGCCCAAGGGCGTTCTCAAGCTGCCATTGAGCACCCTGCGGTCGGGCTTCTCGATCCTGCGCAACCCGGCGAACCGGCACCGGGCCGTGCCGTTCACCGCCGACGACTTCCACTACGCGTTCGGCAACACCCTCGACCGGCGGGAGTCGGACCGGGCCTGGGAACGGTACGCGGTGCCCGGCTCCGGCCGGGTGCTCTTCGAGGGCGCCTTCGCCAACCTCGACCCCCACTCGCCGGCGCGGGTCGACACCGGCCGTCACGACCGGGCCCCGCTGCTGCTCCTGGCCGGCGGGGCCGACCACGTGGTGCCCGCGTCAGTGGTGCGCGGCACCGCGGCGCTGTACCAGAAATCGCGGGCGCTGACCGCGTACCACGAGTTCGCCGGGCGGTCGCACTTCACCGTGGGACAGCCGGGGTGGGAGAAGGTCGCCGACTACGCGCTCGACTGGGCGGTACGAGCGGCGGCCCTGCCCCGCGAGGTGACCATCGCCCGCGAGACGCCCCGCCCTTGAGGAATGACGCAATCCGTCAGACAACCCGCCGGTCCCAAGGTGTCGCCGTCGACACTCCCAGCCACCGGCCGGCCGATCCGCAGCAGCTCACCGCCTGCGGTACCGCAGGGAGCACTCACCGTCGTGCTCGGGCCGCAACAGGCAGCGCAGACCCCCGGGCATCAAGCGATCACAAAAGGCCCAGTGGCGTACGTTCTGGTCGTCCTCGGCCGAGACGGTGGTGCCGCCCGGCTCGGTCTGCGGTAGAACGTGCGTCCAGTGCGCCACCACCCGGGCCAGCCGTTGGGCGGAGAGCAGATCGTTGGCGACCACCGGCAGGTGGATGACCCAGCGCTCGCTCACCGGCCGTACCCCCGCTCGTTGCGGGCCCGCGCCTGCTCCGACTGCCAGCGGCGCAGCGCGTCCTTGACCCGCTCGGTCTCCCGCCGGCTCTGCGCGAGCGCGTCGTAGACGACGGCCAGGTCGCCGGCCACCCGGTCGAGGAACTCCCGCACCTCGCCCGGGTCGAGCCCGCGATGCCCGAGCGACGTCGCCCGGAACCGCCGCTCGCGCACCTGCCACGGTCGCAGCGGATGGTAGGCCGCCGAGCGGTAGCAGGTCGGCCCGAGAACCGACCGCTGGCGACGCCGGGGACGCCGGAAGAAGACGCGCATGGCAGAACCTGCCTCTCAACCGTCGAGATCGAACTGTGGAAGGGGCGGGCCCGCAGGCCCGCCCCGCACCGACGGACCCACCCCGGCACCTGCCACCGCAGCCTCGATCGGCGGTACGACGGCAGGGCACACCGAGCAGCGCGAACCGAGGGCCGTTCTGGTAGCTCAGACGATCCGGCTGCTCACCCATCGTGCAGCGGACTGCGCCCTTTGCGCAACTCCCGATTAGGGAGCACGTCGTTGCGAAGCGCGTCCGGTTCCACCACACTGACCGGCATGACTGGAAGTCCGACCGTCCGACGTCGACGCCTGGCTGCTGCACTTCGTCGCCTTCGCGAACAGACCGGTATGACCGCCGACCAGGCCGCCAAGGAGGTCGGCATCTCGAAGTCGGCGATCAGCCGCATCGAGAACGCCCAGGTCTCCGTCATGCCACCGGTCGCCCGTGGCCTCCTCGAGCTGTACGGCGTCGAGGGCGAAGAGGTGGACGCGCTCGTCCAGGTCGCTCGCGACGCCCGCAAGCGCGGCTGGTGGCAGGCGTACGACGACGTCCTACCGGACTGGTTCGAGGTCTACGTCGGGCTGGAGTCCGAGGCGGCCGAGATCCGCGCCTTCGAGCCGCAACTGATCCCTGGCCTGCTCCAGACGGCCGACTACGCCCGCGCGGTCATCCGCGCCGAGCATCCGGACGCCGCCACTGAGGAAGTCAATCGGAGGGTGGAGCTGCGAATGCGCCGGCAGAACACCGACACTCCGCCGAAGCTCTGGGTGGTGCTGGACGAGGCGTTCCAGGCACAGTTGCGGCGACTGGCTGAGGAGGCGGACCGGCCCGGCCGCACCATCCAGATCCTGACCTTCGGCGCCGGCGAATACGGGTCGATGGGCAGCGCCTTCAGCGTGCTGACCTTTCCCGAGCCGGCCGATCCGGGGGTCGTCTACGTTGAAACCCGCGCGGGTAGCCTCTATCTCGAGGGCCAACAGGTCAGGGAGTACAGCCGGGTCTTCGAGCACCTGGTCGCCACGGCGGCCAGCGCTCGGGAGTCGCGCGACCTGATCCAGGGGGCGATCGGCGAGCTGTGAGAGGACGGCGCGGGTGGAAGAGGTCAACCAGGCCACGGTGACCTGGCGCAAGAGCACCCGCAGCAACGGCTCCGGCAACTGCGTCGAAGTCGCGGACAACCTGGCCGGCAGCGTAGGACTGCGCGACAGCAAGGACCCGAGCGGCCCGATCCTCACTTTCGGGCCGGAGGCGTGGTCACACTTCGTCGGGAGCGTCAAGCAGAGGACGCTCGGCCGCTGAGGTTCGGGATCCCTGGTCGCATTCTGCGATCCCAAACGGCGTCGTAACTGCCGCCTGGACCTCTCCGAATGGCACGAACGTCTCATGCATCGACCTGATCTGATGGGCGCCATCAACCCGCTCGGGTGACAGCATTTCTGAATGGTGTTCTCATCTCCTGGTAGCGGTCATCCACCGGCACTCTCGACGCCTGGCACCTACGAGGTCGAGTCAAGCTGGAAGTTGGCCGACATGGTCAGCGAGGCGTTCTTCCAGAAGACGCGGCGCGAGGTTGACATCCGGCCCCTGCCAGAACTCGAAGATCAGACAATCACTCGCAGCGTCTGCCCCATGGAGCTGCTGCTCGGTCTCGGCAAGACGACGAGTGCCCTGCCGGGCTTGCACCTGGCTGGCGCAGCCGGACTGCCGGGGCTCACCGCGCTGCGGACCGCGAGCCGCTGGGCAATCATCCGTTACCTGTGGGCTTTCGCAGAGGCTCGGCCTGATCTTCGACTTTCGGCACTGACGCATCAGGTACGGCACCACCAGCGCTCGCTCTTCTCAGAACACTTCGGGATTGCGGTCGCCACGGACTTGGTGGAGCAACTGATACTCACCGAACCCGCCCGGGTGGTCGACGCGGATGCTGTGGGCTACGATCCCGTCCTCGGTCCGGCAATGGGTGGCTTGGGATCTCATAAGCCCGACTACTTCTGGTACAACATGCGCGGCAGAAACCTGACCGATGTTGTGGTGCTGGAGGCCAAGGGCAACAGCTCGGGACGGCCGACAAGCGTCCTGCAACTGGCCCGTGGCGTGCAGCAGGTTCTCGTACCAAAGGC
This sequence comes from Micromonospora sp. NPDC049799, assembly GCF_040656655.1. Classification (NCBI taxonomy): domain Bacteria; kingdom Bacillati; phylum Actinomycetota; class Actinomycetes; order Micromonosporales; family Micromonosporaceae; genus Micromonospora; species Micromonospora sp. NPDC049799. The sequence goes on along the minus strand of NZ_JBFAMU010000106.1, from coordinate 8,834 downwards.
CGTCCCAGGCGCACGCATGCGTCGGATCGTGATCGGTGCCTGCTTGGCTGGGCGACGGATCAAGGGCTTCGCCTTAGAAGTCGGCGAGCCTAGTGACGAGACTCGAGGAGACATCGCTGTCGCTCTTGCCATGGAGGAGGCAGGGGTGAGACCCCGCTTCGGCGATCGCGTGCGTTCGGGCTGGATTTCTGAGGATTCCCTCGCAACCCCTGTGAATCGTGAGGAAGTGGTACGTGAAGCTTGGGATCTTGACCGAGCGCGTCTCTTCACCTTCGCCGGTTTGCCTCCGGAACCAGAAGGGCCACTGCTCGAAGCAGACCGCCAAGCCGTCAACGCGCTGGACGTCGTTGACGTCGACGAGACCTCATTCCGGTGCGAGACTTCCCTGATCAATCTCGGCGGTCGTTACCTGAGCGTGCGAACAGGCGTCGCCGAAGACCTTCTCTCCGCGCCCGGTGACACTGAGGCGGATTTTGAGCAACGTCGCGCCTTCTATCTGCAGGGCCGGCCGGGGAGAAACTCCTACGCATTCAGGCCAGGCCGGTCGCGAACCCGACCCCGGGAAGAGCTAAGCGTCGTGACGTCGGCGGACGGATGCATGCTCTCGTTGTCGATGCTGGACTGATGCCAAGGGAAAGCATCCACCCTCTAGTCCAGATCGAACGGCAGGGGCCTCCCACCCGTGCAGCTTGCAGCGAGATCGACTGGGACAAGCCTCACGAAGCGCAGTCAGCCGAAGCCAAGGCCGTTCGCGAACTGTGGGCGGGCTCGGTTTCGACGCAGTAGCAGTATCAAGGGGAGGAACTCATGCCGACTCATCAGCAGACCCATCAGGCCGGCCGCCACCTGGCTGCCGGCGAGGCTTTACTGCGCGGCCATCGGGCGGAACTGGTCGGTTCCCAGACCTTCATCGACGTCAACGGCCGCCGAGCCGCCGTGATGGTCGCCGGAAAGGGGGCTTGGATGATCGCGGACGTGGACAAGTTCACCGACAGTTCCATCGCGGCGTACGTGCTGGTCGACGTCTCTCAGGCACGTCCGCGTTTCTTCATCGCACCCGGCGACGACCTGCGTCATGACGTGCGGGAACGGCACCAGCAGTTCATGGACCGTGTGGGCGTCAGGCCCCGCAACAGCGAGAGCCTACACACCAAGATCGAGCCGCAGGACGTCGCCCGATGGGAGGACGACTGGTCCGTCTTCGAGCAGTAGGACGGCCCGTTCGGTTGGGTTTCTAACCCTTGCGGCGCCCCCAACGCCGACCGCACGATTTGTCGATGGGCGATGTGGATGAAGTCTGGGAAGCGATCACGAAGCATGCCGGCCAGACCTTCTGGACTGTCAGCGGACTGCCGTTCCATTATCAGGTAGATGGAGATCGGCTCCTGACCGACCGTACCCAGTATTGGCTCCACCGCAGCCAGGTAAAGGCAGCGTTGGACCTGTGGCCGGTGGCCGGCCCTGGAGCGCTGAACAACGTTGTGCGGGGGCCCAGCTACCTCTACGCCCTGCTCGCTGACCAGCGGATCACGCTGAAGTCGTGACAGCTGCCGCAATTCCTGTACGCCGGGCGGCACGGTCAGCCACCGGCCGAAGCTGAACTGCGCCGACTCTCACTGCCTCGATCAGCCCTGCGGTGGCTCGATCCAACTGTGGAGGCCGTATACGAGCGAGCAGTAGTCGTCGGCCCGGTCGACCACGGGCTCGTAGAGCACGGCGTCAGCGCCGAGTTTCATGGCGAGCTCCTGCCCGAAGGCTGCCGACAGACCGAGGATCGTATTGCCATTGCCATCTATCAGCGGAATGTCGAGGCCGTACGAGACACCCGTGTCAAGGACGCGCACATAGATCCGGCATCGGTCTTCGCCAATGAGCATGAACCCGGTGAAGGTGTACACGTCGTCCACCGACGGGCGGATCGGCCCGCGCTGCATGAGCTGAAACAGCCGCAGCAGTTCCTGACCGGGTGCGACGGCCGCACGTGCACCGACGATCGAGACCTCCGGTAGAGGGACCACCGTGTTGCCGTGGCAGTCCGTCGGCAGAGTGGCTTCCGGTGAGGCAGCGCCGGCTCGACCGGCCAGCAGGGCACGCACGTGAGCCAGCACCGCGTCGACATCGTGCAGGGTCCAGTCCTGGTACAACCCCGGCAGCGACACCTCCACAGCCACACCGGACACCATCGCTGGGTCGTGCGAGATGACGACACGAGAGCGCCGTTCATCCGCTCGGACGACTCCCCGTAACCTCGGCGAGATGGCGGGGTTCGGACCTGGAGGCGCCAATACCAGCGGCAGCATCGCACTCAGCAGGAGCCCGTGGGCGTGGTCCCAGTCCTCCAGGTCCGTCGACATGATCCCGTCCTCAGCCTGCCTTTACTCGATTCACGGCGCTCGGGCACTTGGTTTTGCCCTTGCAGTATCCGGTGATCACTCCGATGTACGCACCATCGGGGGTTCGATACTGACCGTCGTTGGTTCGTGTCGAGAGTTGGACGCCGAAGATGACGGCCTCCCGGACGCCGAGGTTCCTGTCCACCAGCAGCGCCGTGTAGTTGCTCTTGGCGTCTGGCCCGCGCGATTTCAACGCGGCCTTCCACGGCTCGAGGGACGTCAGATTGTGCCGTCCGCTGTAGTGCCGGTAGCCAAGCCTGCTGTCACCGAGCCGCAGCGGAACGTACGTGCCGCTCAGATCACGACCGCTCCAGACGACGCTCCACCACTGACCGTCGTTGCCACCGCCGGGTCGAAGCCCGGGGCCGACCTGGGACCGTCACCCACCTTCGGCATGTCCGATCCGGAGATGGGCTCGGTGACAGAACCGTCGTCGAGCCGCACGCGGAACCGATCCGGGATCCCCTTTGAGGGCAACGAATCGATGGCCGCCGCGGAGAGTCCGGTCGCTGCCGCGTACTCATCCGCAGACATCCATTCCACGACCTCAACCGCACCCTCCGGCGGCGCGGCGGCAACAGGTTGCGTGAGTGCCACGCACGTGGTCACGAGTGCTACAGCCGTAGCCACGACCAGTCGTTTGGCGAGCACCGTGCACGCCCTCCTCAACATCTCGGCTATCAGGTCGATCAATCTACGGGGAGGCGTACACCCAACCCGCCCCATCGGGAGTGGCGACCTTCACACGATGCGTTAGCGGTAAACAAGGGCAGGCAACGTCGCGACGGTGCATCAAGATTTAGTCGTTGTAACAGTTGGTCGCCTGAGTGGCGCATCAGTGTGCTAAGCCCTCCGCGATCCAGCTCACGGCAGTTCCGGTACACCGCGCAGCAGTGTCAGTGCCGACCGGTCGGTGCTGAGCTGCGCCAACTCGCCGTCGATGCGATGAAGAAGGCGGTGGGCGAACCCATGACCGCCGGCTGTTCGTCCGTGTGCCACTGGTGCAGCCACGGCTCGATCTCCGCCAGCCCGGCGAGCAGCGGCAGCAGCCGGTGCGCGGGCACCGCCTCCTGCGTCTTCCGGTCGAGGTAGACGGTGGCGAGCCCCTGTCCGCCGGGTTGTCCGCTTCGACGCTGACCGGTTCGACCCTCAGCTGCGGTCGCCACCCAGGGACGGCTCCGGGTTGCACTGCGGCTGCTGCTACCCCTGTCTGGTGCGCCACTCGGGTCTGCTCGCCGCGCTCGCCGCGGGCGACACGCCGTACGCGAAGGACGCCTGGGTCGTACCCGACAGTGCGGATGCCGCCGTGGACCGGAGGGCACTGCACCGCTGGCTGAGCCGGCCGTTCGGGCTCCGCGACCTCATCACCGACATGCCGGTGCCCGATCACCTCGACCTGGGCCCCCTTCTCGACGTCGTCGAACGCGGGCGGCACGAGCTGGAGGCCATGTTCGCGCGCCACGGTGAAAGGATCACATCGCCTCACGAGGGACGTTCAGCCCTGGCATGGCAGCACCTTCCAGGGGTATGACCGGTACATGAGGGCGAGTTTCCGGCTTGGCCGGATTGCGGGCGTACCGGTCGGGGTCAACTGGAGCGTCCTGGTCATCTTCCTGCTGATCGCCTGGGGCCTGTCGGCCAACCAGTTCCCCCGGTCGTACCCGGACCGGCCCGTCGTCGCGTACGTCCTGGCGGGTCTCGCCGCCGCGGTCGTCTTCTTCCTCGGCCTGCTCGCCCACGAGGTCTCCCACGCGGTGGTGGCGAAGCGCAACGGCCTGGAGGTCGGCGGCATCACGCTCTGGCTCTTCGGTGGTGTCGCCGAGCTGAAGGGTGAGGCGCCCAACCCGGGCGCGGAGCTGCGCATCGCGGGCGTGGGACCGCTGGTCAGCCTGCTCATCGGGATCTTCTTCGGCGGCATCGCGGTGGCGCTGGCGTTGACCGGGTACGAGGGGCTGCTGCTCGGGGTCCTGGCCTGGCTGGCCGGGATCAACGTGCTGCTGGCGATCTTCAACGTGCTTCCCGCCGCGCCGCTGGACGGCGGCCGGCTGCTGCGCGCGGCGGTGTGGAAGGCGACCGGCGACCGGACGAAGGCGTCGGTGGTGGCCGCCCGGGCCGGCCGGATCCTCGGTGTGGTGCTGATCGGCCTGGGATTCTGGCAGTTCTTCGTCGGGGCCGGCTTCGGCGGGCTGTGGCTGGCCCTCATCGGGTGGTTCCTCATCGGTGCGGCCGGCATGGAGGAGCGGCAGGCCCGGATGGGCGACGCGCTGCGCAATGTCCGGGTCGCCGACGTGATGACCCCGCAACCGCAGACCGCCTCGGGCGAGATGACGGTCGCCGACTTCGTGGACAACTACCTGTTCGCGTACCGGCACTCGGCGCTGCCGCTCACCGAGGAGGGCCGGCCGGTCGGACTGGTCACCCTCGACCGGGTACGCGGCGTCGCGGCGGACCGCCGCGCCGGCACCACGCTGGCCGAGGTGTCCTGCCGCTCCGACGAGTTGGTGCTCGCCTCCCCCGACGAGCAGCTCAACGACCTGCTCCCCCGGCTGTCCGAGTGCGCCGACGGGCGGGCCCTGGTGGTCTCCGAGGGTCGGCTGGTCGGCATCGTCTCACCCAGCGACATCAGCCGGGCCGTCCAGCGCGGCAGCCTGCGCGGGCAGCTCGCCACGGGACGTCCGGGCGCCTGACGCGGCGCGGCCCGGCGGTCAGCGCGGGACGTACCGGTCGAGCAGGTCCGTGCGAAACACGCCCGCCGGATCCAGTCGCGCCGCCAGGGCGCGGAAGTCCGCGTACCGCGGGTAGGTGGCGGCGACGGCGGCCGGCGGGACGTCGAAGACCTTGCCCCAGTGCGGGCGGGGCGCGAACGGTGCCAGACGCTCCTCCACGGCCGCCACCACCGGGCGGACCCGCGCCGCGTCGGCGATCCAGGTGAAGTGCACGGCGAGGCTGTCGCGGCCCTGGCTCGGGCTCAGCCAGAGTCGGTCGGCGGCGACCGTACGCAGCTCGCAGACCTGGAGCACCGGCGCGATCAGGTGCGCCACCGGGTCCAGCGCGGCCAACACGTCGGCCGCGGCCGTCCGGGGCACCAGGTACTCCGACTGCAACTCCTCACCGCTGCTCGGGGTGAAGCCGAGCCGGAAGTGCGGGAGCCGCTCGTGCCACGGCCCGGCCGCACCGAGCTGCGGGGTGCAGTGCTCCGCGGAGAGGCCGGCGACCGGGTGGCGCGGGTGGTCGGCCGCCGTCGTACCGAGCCAGTCCGCCTCCGGCGGCGGGTCCTCCGCGCGCTGCTTGAGCCACACCTCCCGCAACGCGGGCGTCCGCCAGTCGGTGAAGACACTGACGCTGTACGCGGACCCGAGCGCGGCGTCCAGCGCCGCCCGGGACAGACCGAGGCGGACGTACTGGCGCAACGCGAAGGTGGGCACCACGTCGAGGGTGACCCGGGTGACCACACCCAGCGCGCCGAGCGAGACCACCGCGCCGGACAGCGTGTCCGGGTCGCTCTCCCGGTCGATCGTGACCAGGTCCCCCTCGCCGGTGACCAGTTCCAGCCCGGCGACGGCGGCGGCGAGGCTGCCGAGGCGTTCCCCCGAGCCGTGGGTGCCGGTGGCGACCGCACCGGCGACCGAGATGTGTGGCAGCGAGGCGAGGTTGGCCAGCGCGTACCCCCGCTCGTGCAGGTGGGTCGCGAGGTCCCCGTACCGCGTCGCGGCCGGCACGGTGACGGTCGCGGCGTCCGGGTCCAGCTCGACCGCGCCCGGCAGCGCGGCGAGCGACACCAGGTCCCCGGTGGTGTCGCCGAGGCGGTTGAAGGAGTGCCCCGTGCCCACCACGCGCAGCCGGTCGCTGTCGGCCACCAGCCGGCGCAGTTCGTCCAGCGACGCCGGCTCGTGGAACCGCCGGGCGGCGTAGTGGACGTTGCCCGCCCAGTTGCGGCGCGGTGCCATCAGATGCCCCCGTCCGTCGTGCCGCCTCCCCGGCGGGTGCCGTGCGCGCCCGACGGTACGCCCCGACGGTTACCGCCATCGAAGGCGGGGAACCCTGTGCGGATGAGCACCTACCGCGATCCCGCCCCGCGGGGCGACGTCTTCCCCTCCGAGGAGGAGATCGACCCGACCGGTACGGGGGTGGAACCGGCGAGCGCCCCGCCGGCCGATCACCGGACCGCCGAGGCGTTCGGCGAGTGGGCGGCCGGCACCACGCCGGGCCCTCAGCCGACGCCCGCGCCGCCCCCGGCGCCGACGCCGGTGCCGCACCCCGGTCCCCCGCCACGGGGTCCCGAGGGACGGTCGATCGTCACCCACCACCTGGACGGCTCCGTGGAGGTGGTCACCGACCTGGACGGCGACGGGGTCGCCGACGTGGTGCAGTTCGACCTGAACGGCGACGGGGTCCCCGACGTCACGTACGTCGACAGCGACCGCGACGGCCGACTCGACACGATCCTCCGCGACCCGGGAGTCCGCCGCTGACGACCCGTCACACCTGGGGCAGGACCTCCGTGGCGACCAGGTCCAGGTGGTCCAGGTCGGCCAGGTCGAGCACCTGGAGGTAGAGGCGGCTGCTGCCGGTCTCCGCGTACGCGCCGATCCGGTCGACGACCTCGGCAGGAGTGCCGGCGAGGCCGTTGGCGCGCAGCTCGTCCGGGTCCCGGCCGATGGCGGCGGCCCGCCGGGCCACCTCCGCGTCGTCCCGCCCGCAGCAGAGCACCAGCGCGTTGGACCACACCATGCCGGCCGGGTCGCGACCGATCTCGGCGCAGGCCGCGCGGACCCGGTCGAACTGGGCGACGGAGTCGGCGACCGAGGCGAACGGCAGGTTGAACTCGTCGGCGTACCGGGCCGCGAGGCGGGGCGTGCGCTTGGGACCCATGCCGCCGAGCAGGATCGGCGGGCGCGGGTCCTGCACCGGCTTGGGCAGGGCCGGTGAGCCGCTGACCGGGTAGTACCGGCCCGCGAAGTCGAAGGTCTTCCCGGGCGGCGTCTCCCACAGGCCGGTGATGACGGCCAACTGCTCCTCCAGCCGGTCGAACCGCTCGCCCAGCGCCGGGAACGGGATCCCGTACGCGGTGTGCTCCTCGGCGTACCAGCCGGTGCCGATGCCCAGCTCGACGCGGCCGCCGCTCATCTGGTCGACCTGCGCCACGGTGATGGCGAGCGGGCCGGGCAGGCGGAAGGTCGCGGCGGTCATCAGGGTGCCCAGCCGGATGTCCCGGGTGTCCCGGGCCAGGCCGGCGAGGGTGGTCCACGCGTCGGTCGGACCGGGGTCGCCGCTCACCGAGCCCATCTTCAGGTAGTGGTCGGAACGGAAGAACGCTCCGAAGCCGGTCTCCTCGGCGCGGCGTGCCACGGCGAGCAGGTCGTCGTAGGTGGCGCCCTGCTGGGGTTCGGTGAAGATCCGAAGTTCCATGTCCCGAGCATAGGGTCGTTCACCGGGTGGCCGCCGCGAGCTGCCGCTGGGCCAGGAAACGCGTGTACTCCACCCGGTCGAACGGGTTGCCGTCGGTACGTGGGCGGCGCGGTGGCCTCCCGCCGACCGCCCGGTCGCCGCGCGGCACCGACGTCCACACCCCCTCACCCCGGGTCAGGTCCGGCAGCCGTCGCCGGACCTCGGGCTCGCACCGCGCCGGCAGTTCCCCGGTTACGTGCCACGAGTCCGCTCCCGGCTCCGTGCCGTCGATCCGGCCGCCCAGCCCCGCCAGGTACGCGGTCACCGCACCGAGCGTGTCCGCCGGAACCTCGCAGTCGACGTGCCGGCACGGCTCGTACACCCGGGTGCCGGCCTGCGCCAGGGCCTGCATCAGCACGTACGGGGTGAGGTTCCGGAAGTCCCCGGCGGCGCTCAGCGGCGACCAGTAGCCGCTGTGGGTGAGGGTGACCGCCACGTCGGTGACGGGCCAGCCGTGGACGCCCTGGTCGAGGGCGGCGAAGACGGTCTCCTCGATCGCGGTGTGGAACGACAGCGGCAGCGAGCCCAGTTCCACCGCCAGGCGGTAGGTGACCCCCTCCCCCGGCTCGACGCGCAGTCCCACCGTGGCCAGGAACCCGTTGCCGATGATCTCCACCGCCTGCCCGACCCCCACCGGGCGCTCGACGTGCAGCAGCTCTCCGGGGGCGAAGACCGCCTGCACCCCGTACGTGTCGGCGAGCGTCGTGGCCAGCACCTCGCGCTGCACCTCGCCGTAGAGCAGCACGCTCGTCGCGCCACCGGCAGTGACGCGGGTCCGGATCAGCGGGTCCGTGGCGGCCAGGTCGAGCAGTGCCGCGTGCAGCGCCTCGGCCTGCTCGGGGCGGCGCGGCCGGACGGTGGTCTCCAGGGTGGGCGCCGGGAAGTGCGCGCCGCCGCCGAGGCCGTCGGGCGAGCCGAGCTTCACGGCCTGTCGGTGGCCCAGCTCTCGCTGAACTTCGGCGTGGACGACCTGGACGGCTCGGTCGTGGAATA
>NZ_JBFAMU010000105.1:0-13337 GCF_040656655.1 Micromonospora sp. NPDC049799 | reverse complement strand
CCGCCGCGTCCGACCAGCGACTTCTTCACCGAGATCCGCCGTACGGGCGCGGTGCCGCCGATCACCCCGCAGTCCCGGGTCGACGCGGTCGCCGATCTCCGGTACTGGCGGGCCGGCGCGGTGGTGCTCGGCGTGCACCCGTACGCCGACGCGCTGCGCCGGGGCATGACGGAGCTGACCGGGATTCGCCCCCGGTACACCGGGGGCGTCTGGCTCTGGGACGTCCGCGCGCTCACCGACTGAGGGCGGCTAACGGACGCAGCAGCCCTGGCAGATCTTGGGGCTGGGGAGGGTGAACGCGAGGCAGCAGGTCCGTCGCTGCACCGTCGGTTCACCGGTCGGGCCCGGCACCAGCTCGACCAGGTCGGCCAGGTCGAGGGCACCGAGCAGCGTGTCGATGGTGTCGACCGAGGAGCCGGGCAGGCCGTCGGCGGCCCGCAGGATGCCGTGCGCGATGCCGGACGCCACCGAGCCGAGCAGCGTACGCGCGCCGATCCGTACCTCGGCCTGGATCGCGGCGATCATCGGGGCCAGGTGGGCGTCGAGCAGGGAGGCCCGGAGTGCGGCCAGCAGCTCAGCCTCGTCGGCGACGACCCGGACCTCGGGCAGGCCGGAGAGCGCGAGCGGGTCGTTCGGCAGCACCGCGACGGTGGTCGAGCGGCGCAGGCCCATGGTGAGCAGCTGACGGTGGTCCTCGAAGTGAATCAGGACGTCGACCGGGTCGAGCAGCGGCACCCGCCGCGCGGAGGCCCAGCCGAGCACGACCGGCAGTGCCGTCCAGTAGCTGTATGACTTCCAGGCCAGCGCCGCGCAGGCGTGCGGGGTGCCGCGCCAGCGGACGGCGGCCGCGCGGAGGAAGTCGGGCAGTCGGGTGCCGTCGACCAGCGTGGTGGCCGGGGACCAGCCGAACTCGTCGGTCACCACCAGGCCCGGCGCGAGGCCGGGCAGGACGTCGGTGCCGAACATGTGCCGCAGGGCGGCGGTCACGGGAGCCAGCGGTGCGGCGGCGACCTCGCGCCCCGGCATGACCGCTGTCACCTGACTCATCCCCCGTCCGAAGCGCCCCGTTACTGAGCTAAGGCTAGCCTAACCACAGCCTCCGCTCCAAGGGAAGCCTCACCTTGGTCGGATCGAGAGGTCCGGGTCACCCGGACCCCGGAAGCGCCATCCGCCCGGTGCGTCGGCGTACTACCCGCGAGGGGGACCCGGAAACGGCGGACGGCCGCGTATGGCCGGTGCAGTATCGACGGACTTCGTTGTCTTGTCAAGATTCGTGTCGACAACGTGCCAGATCCGTACACGAGCGGCGACGGAACGTGAAACTGATACTCCCGGCCACGAGGAAGCCGATGACGACCTCACCGCTCGATCGGGCCGCCGACTCCTTCGCGGCCGAACTCGCCCGTTACCGGACCGGACGAGGACTGTCCAAGAAACAACTGGCCAGCCTGATGGGCTTCGACCCGTCGTACGTCAGCCACGTCGAGGGGCGCCGGCACCGCCCCACCGAGGACTTCGCCCGCCGCGCCGAGGCCGTCCTGGAGGCCAGCGGCGCGATCTGGCAGCGCTTCCGGGAGTACGACGTACTGCGGCACGCCCGGACCGACAAGGCCCACCGCGACCTGCCCGCCCCCGGACAGTGGATGCCACCGGGCACCGGGCTCATCGTGGAACGGGAACACGCCGACCTCACCCACACCGACGACTCCTACCGCTGCGTGATCCGCCGGGAGCTGTACAACGCCGGCACCGAACCCGTCACCCGCTACCTGGTGCGTGTCGCCGTCGACCGCTACCCCAACGACCCGGGCCGCTCCAACCGGCACCACCGGGAGCACCCGCTCACCTTCGCCGAGCTGCAACTACAGGCGTACCGCATGGACGGCGACGAGCGGGACCCCATGCACTGGCGGGCCAAGCACGACCGCGACGCGTTCAAGGAGATCTGGCTGCTCTTCGAGAACGCCGACCGCCGCTTCGCGCTCTACCCCGGCGATCGCGCCACCATCGAGTACGCGTACACCGTCGGGCAGGACAAGTGGGGCCCCTGGTTCCAGCGGGCGGTCCGCGTACCGACGCGGAACCTCGCCGTACGCCTGGACCTGCCGGCGTCGCTCGACCCGCAGGTCTGGGGCGCGGAGACCTCGCTCTCGGCGGAGGAGGGCCCCCTGCGGACCCCGGTCGCCCGGCGGACCGAGGGCGACCGGGTGATCTTCGACTGGGCGACCGACGACCCGCCGCTGAACGCGCGGTACCGGATGCAGTGGCGGTTCCGGGGCCGCCCGGAGAACGAGCCGGAGGAGACCGACCGGGTCCGGCCCAGCGACCGCATGCGCGGCCTCGGCGTCCTCCAGCGCGGCGACGACCTGCTGCGCCAGCCCGCCCGGCCGTTCGACCTGCCGCACGAGGAGCAGGTCGCCCGGGACGTCGTGGACCGGCTCACCGCCGCCCTGCTGCGCCTCGACGAGCTGCACCCGTTCAGCAAGGGGGTGGGCATCGCCGCCCCGCAACTCGGCACCGGCCGGACCGCCGCCCTGGTCCGGCCCCCCGACCGGGGCGCCGAGCCGGTCGTCCTGCTCAACCCCCGGATCGTCGACGCCGCCTCCGACGTCGACGAGCAGTACGAGGGCTGCCTCTCGTTCTTCGACCACCGGGGCCTGGTGCCCCGGCCACTGCGCATCGACGTCGAGCACGCCCGGTACGACGGCGGGCGGATCATCACGTCGTTCGAGTACGGCATGGCCCGGCTCGTCGCGCACGAGATCGACCACCTGGAGGGGCGGCTCTACGTCGACCGGATGGCACCCGGCGTGCCCCTGGTGCCGGTCGAGGAGTACCGCGACACCGGCCACCCCTGGCGCTACTGACGCTTCCCGTTCGGGGGGACCGGGGTTGCGTGCCCCAGGGGGCAGGGGCACGCAACCCCGGACCGGGGGGGAGGAAGGTCTCTACAGTTCGCCGAAGGTGTCGTACCGCGTCCGCCCGGGCGGGACGTCGTCCTCGGCGAGCACCCGGAGGGTGGCCCGGACCATCCGGGCCGAGCCGGAGACGTAGCAGTCGTGCGTGGTCCACGGCCCGTACCGCGCCACCACGTCGGAGATGTCGCCCAGCTCGCCGTCGAAGTCCGGGTCGTCGCTGCACGCCGGTGTGACCGACAGCCACGGGTGCGCGGCGACCAGCGTCCGAAGCCCGTCCAGGCCGTACAGGTCCGCCTCGGTGCGGGCGCCGTAGAACACGTGCACCCACCGGGTCCGGTTGTAGCAGGCCAACTCCTCGACCAGGGCCTTCACCGGGGCCAGCCCCACGCCGCCGGCCACCAGCAGGATGTCCCGCTCGGAGGCGCGGTCGAGGGTCATCGACCCCATCGGCGCCGCCAGCCGCAACAGCTCGCCCGGCCGCACCCGGCGCACCAGCGCACCCGAAACCCACCCCGCGCCGGCCGGCGTACGGATGTGGAACTCCAGCACGTTGTCCTCGTTCGGGGCGTTCGCCACCGAGTAGGTCCGCCACACCCGCGGGTGGTGCCGGGGGACCTCGACGCTGACGTACTGGCCCGCCTTCCACGCCAGCGGATGCTGGAGGGCGCGTACGGTCAGCACCGCCGTGTCCGGGCCGTGCCGCTCGTGGGTCAGCACCTCCGCGTGCCAGAACGGCGGGTTGTCGTCGGCCGCCGCCCCGGCCAGCATCTTCTCCGAGATGGCCGCGTACGCGTCCCGCCACGCCTGGTCGTACTCCAGGTTCCAGCCGTCACCGGCGGTGCTGCGCAGCGCGTCCAACAGCGCGACGCCCATGGTCGCGTAGTGCGCGGCGTCCACGTGGTACTTCCGGTGGTCCCGGCCGAGCGCGCGAAGGAACTCGTCGAAGCTCTCCGGGTCCTCCACCGTGTGGACGGCGGTGATGATCGCTTCCAGCAGGCGGTCGCCCTGCCCGGTCATCTGCACCGGGAAGAGCTTGCGCAGGTCGGGGTCGAGCAGGAACAGCCGGGCGTAGAAGTGACCGGTCAGCCGTTCCCGGTCCTCCTCGACCAGGGTCCAGCTCTCCTTCAGCAACCGCGCGACGTCGTCCACGGACGCTCCTTCTCCTGAGGGCGGATCGGGCATCCATAGAATGTCCACGGAGCGTGTCGACCGGTCGCACAGAATGTGCGATCGGCTCACGAGGGTCATCGGCGGTGCCGCCGGCCACCCCCGTCGGGCACAGTGGTGCGGTGACCGTTCAGCTGGATCGCCCGGTGGCCCGCCGCACCCTGGGCACCGAGACGCTGCTGGTGCTCGGCCTCTCCCTGGGACAGTCGGCCGTCTACGCGCTGGTCTCGATCGTCGCCAAGCTCACCGCCGAGGGACCGCTGTCCGCGCAGACCGCCGCTCTGAACACCTCCCGGTCCGTCCGGCCGTACCTGGACCTCACGTACCAACTGCTCGGCATCGTCTTCGCGCTGCTGCCGGTGCTGCTCGCCGTACACCTGCTGGCGCGGGACCCCGGCGACCCTGCGCGGACCCTCGGCCTGGACGCCCGACGGCCCGGCCAGGACCTGGCCCGGGGTGCCGGCCTCGCCGCGCTGATCGGCCTGCCCGGCCTCGCGCTGTTCTGGGTGGCCGCCCAGCTCGGGGTCAACGCCAGCCTGGTGCCGGCGGCGCTACCCGACCTGTGGTGGACCGTCCCGGTGCTGATCCTCGCCGCCGTGCAGAACTCGGTGCTGGAGGAGGTGATCGTGGTCGGATACCTGGTCACCCGGCTGCGGCAGCTCCAGTGGCGGCTCGGCGCGATCATCGCCGCGAGCGCGCTGCTGCGCGGGTCCTACCACCTCTACCAGGGCTTCGGCGCCTTCGTCGGCAACGTGGTGATGGGCGTCGTGTTCACCTTCTTCTACCTGCGCACGAAGCGGGTGATGCCGCTGGTCGTCGCGCACACGCTGCTCGACGTCGCGGCCTTCGTCGGGTACGCCCTGCTGCCCCGCGAGTGGTTCGACTGGCTCTGACCGCCGCGCCGCCGGAGCCGCTCGGGTCCGGCGGCGTGCGGGCCGCGGCGGGTCAGCGTGTGCGGGTCGGTCGGTAGGCCGTGACGGCGCGGGCCGCCAGGCGCTCCGCCGCCGCCGCGTCGCCGGTCGCCGCCACCAGCACCGCCGCACCCGGCAGCAGTCGGGACGCCACCCGCAGCGCCAGCCAGCCACCGGCCTGCGCGGCGAGGGGCGTCGCCAGCCGCCAGGCCGCCTCCGCCACCCTGGCCCACGGTTCCGCACCCGGCGCGTCCAGGTCGCGAGCGGCGGCCAGGGCCGCCCGCGCGCTGAGCGCGTCCGGGTGGACCTGGGTCAGCACCAGCAGCTCCACCGCCCGGTCCGGATGACCGGGGTCCCGGCCGTACGCCGCCGCCACGTGCAGCACCAGGTTGGCCTGGGTCCACAGCACCGCCGCCAGTTCGGCCGCCGGCGCCAGCAGGCCCGCCACGGCCGCGACCGCGCCGCCCGCCCCGGCCTGCCGGACGAACCGCCGGGTGGCGAGGCGGGCCAGACCGTCGTCGCCCGCATCCGGGTACGCCGACCGCAGCCGAGCCGCCCACTCCCGCGCCCGCGGCCCGACCGCCTCGACGGCGGCCAGGGCCAGCAGCTCCGGGGCGAACCCCGGGTGGTCGAGCACCTTCCGGCCGACCCGCCCCAGCTCCGACCCGGGCGTACGCCCCGACGCCGGCTCGACGTCCGGTGACTCAATCGCGCTGGCTCTCGCGGCGGCCGTCCTCGCCGTCCGTGGCTCCGCCGGCGCGGCCGGTCCGCTCGCCGGCGTCGCCTTCGTCAGTGCGGCGGTCTTCGCGCGCGCAGCCCCCTTCCGTGGCCGGGTGCCCGTGCCGGAGGCGGGGGCCGGCCCGGTGGGGCTGGTGTCCTCCCCGGAGGTCGTCCCGTCCTCGGTGGTGTTGGGGGCGGATACGACCGGGCTCGTCTTCTTCGCCGGGGCCGCCTGCCGCGTGGGCGTCGCCCTCTTCCCGGGCGCCGCCTTCTTCGGGGCTGCCGCCCTCTTCGCTCCCGTCCGCGTGGTCGTCGCAGCCCCGGTGGCCTCCTCCGGTACCGCCGCCTCGGGCGGTTCGGCGGGGGTGGCGGCTGGGGTGTGCGGCAGATCACCGGCGACATCGGCGGTTCCACGAGCGGCGGCCGGTGCCTCCGGTTCGGCGGCGGGAGCGGGCGACTCCGGGGGGACCGGACGCGCCTTCTGGCGCGGGAGCACCTCGTCCACCTCCGGCGGCTGGAAGAGGACGACCGGTGCGGGCTTCGCCCGACGGGTCGGTCGTGTCCCGGTGTCCGGTTCGCCGGCGGGCTCGGGCGGTGCCGGTGGTGGAGTGAAGGTCGCCTTGGGGGAGCGTCGCCGCCCTCCCGCAGCAGGCTCTCGGCGGGTGGGCTCGCTGGGCGGCTGCTCCTGCATATCGATGGAGCGTAGCGGCGATCACGTTCCAGCACAGCGGTCGCCACGAGGCGTCCGTACCCCGGTCCAGCGGAGGCGGGAAGTCGTTTTGCTCCCGGTGGGTGGGGACCTGTATCCTCGGGCGCGGTGGTCTGCGGGCCACCGAGGAGACTTCGCCTAGTCTGGTCTATGGCGCCGCACTGCTAATGCGGTTGGGGTCTTAAAGCCCCTCCCGGGTTCGAATCCCGGAGTCTCCGCGCGAAAGCCGGGTGTGTAGACTGGCTGAGCACCGAGCGCCCGTAGCTCAATGGATAGAGCATCTGACTACGGATCAGAAGGTTAGGGGTTCGAGTCCCTTCGGGCGCACGCAGTGAGCAGGGAAAATGCCCTTCCGTCCATCGACGGGGGGGCATTTATCGCGCATCCATGGATGCACGCACCGCCGCTGACGCTGGTTGGCCGTAACGGAGAGTCGCCGGGCACAACCTCTGGTGATGGTTGACCGCGATCCCGCCGTCCAGGCCCGCCGCACGATTCCACTGCGACACCGACCGGCCCGGGCCGCTTGTCGCCGCAGACGCCCCCGAACCGGAGGTGCTGTTCGAACGCATCCTCGGCCGCGCGCTGCTGCCCCGGCATGCGGAGTCTTCGCCCCAACGCCCGATCCCGCCCGGCGGGGAGGCGGGACTAACCTAGGTCAACTTGGCAGTACGACGGGGTGGGGGCCGAAGCTACGTGATCACCGGTGAACTGAAGAGCAAGATCGACCGCGTCTGGGATGCCTTCTGGTCGGGTGGGATCTCGAACCCGTTGGAGGTGATCGAGCAGATCACCTACCTGCTCTTCATCAAGCGGCTGGACGACCTGCACACCCTTGAGGAGAACAAGGCGAACCGGCTGGGCAAGCCGATGGAGCGGCGGATCTTCCCGGAGGGCTGCGACGAGCAGGGGCGCAAGTACGACGACCTGCGCTGGTCGCACTTCAAGGGCGCCGCGCCGGCCGAGATGTTCGAGATCGTCGGCCAGCGGGTCTTCCCGTTCCTGCGGACGCTCGGCGGTGACGGCTCGACGTACTCGGACCACATGAAGGACGCGCGGTTCACCATCCCCAACGCCGCCCTCCTAGCCAAGGTCGTCGACATGATCGACGGCCTTCCGCTAACCGACCGGGACATCCGAGGCGACCTCTACGAGTACATGCTCAGCAAGATCGCAACGGCCGGGCACAACGGGCAGTTCCGCACGTCACGGCACGTCATCCAGCTCATGGTCGAGATGACGGCGCCGACGCCGACCGACGAGATCTGCGACCCGGCCTGCGGCACCGCGGGCTTCCTCGTCGAGGCCGGCGAGTACGTCCGCCGAACCCATCCGAACGCGCTCTTCGACGCGGTGCAGCGGAAGCACTTCCACGAGAGCATGTTCCACGGCTTCGACTTCGACAGCACCATGCTGCGAATCGGCAGCATGAACATGCTCCTGCACGGGGTGGATAAACCGGACATCCGTTACCGCGACTCGCTGGCCGAGAACGTCAGCAACGAGTCGGAGAAGTACTCGCTGATCCTGGCCAACCCGCCCTTCGCCGGCAGCCTCGACTACGAGAGCACGTCCAAGGACCTCCAGCGAGTCGTCAAGACCAAGAAGACCGAACTGCTCTTCCTCGCCCTCTTCCTCCGGCTACTCAAGCCCGGCGGCCGGGCGGCCGTCATCGTGCCGGACGGCGTGCTCTTCGGCTCAAGCACGGCCCACAAGGAACTGCGCCGCATGCTGGTCGAGGACCAGAAGCTCGACGGCGTGGTCAAGCTGCCCAGCGGCACCTTCAAGCCCTACTCCGGCGTCTCCACAGCGATTTTGCTTTTCACCAAGACCAACAGCGGCGGTACCGACAACGTCTGGTTCTACGACGTGACCGCCGACGGCTGGAGTCTCGATGACAAGCGGACCCCGCGGCTGGCAACCGAGAAGCTCGGGCCGATGCCGGACGTGGCGTTGGCCGAGGACGAGCACGCTAAGAACAACCTGCCCGACGCGCTTGCTCGCTGGTTCCGGCGCGACGGCGAGGAGTTGCAGCGGGCCCGGACCGAGCAGAGCTTCTGCGTACCCAAGGCCGACATCGTCGAGCAGGGCTACGACCTCAGCCTCAACCGGTACAAGGAGGTCGTCCACGAGGAGGCCGAGCACCGCTCGCCGCTCGACATCGTCGCCGACCTGGAGCGCTTGGAGGCTGAGATCCAGCAGGGCATGTCCAACCTGAAGGCGATGCTCCGGTGACCGCCTCGGGGAATTTTGGGGCTATGACGCCGCTCTACGAAATCTGCCATCCTAAGCAATGGCCTACTATCGCGAAGAGCGCCTTCACGGAATCGGGCTTTCCTGTCTACGGCGCGAATGGCAGGATTGGCTACTACAGCAGCTTCAACCACGAGAAGCGGACAGTCTTAATCACTTGCCGCGGCGCAACATGCGGAACAATCAATGTGTGCGAGCCAAATTCCTACGTTACGGGCAACGCCATGGCCCTCGACGACCTGGATGAATCACGCGTACACCTCGAATACCTAGTCCTTGCTCTGCGCCAAGCTGGCCTTCGAAAGGCCATCACGGGCTCGGCACAGCCACAAATTACTCGGCAGAGCCTAGCTTCGATTTCAGTTCCCCTGCCTCCGATTGAAGAACAGCGGAGGATTGCGGAGGTGCTGGATCGGGCGGACGAGCTGCGTGCCAAGCGCCGCGATTCCCGCGCCTTCCTCGACGACTTGACCCAGTCCATCTTCCTCGACATGTTCGGATCACCGGATGCGAACCCGATGGACTGGCCTCTGGTCACGCTCGACGACGTTCTAGCTATGCCACTCCGCAACGGACTGTCGCCTGCGACTCGCGGTCAGATCGAGGGACTCGTTCTTACTTTGTCGAGTATCACAGGACAGCGCTTTGACCCGACGGCGCGAAAGCGTGCCACCTTCCTCGCACCACCTCCTGCCGCGCAGACCGTGCATCCGTCGGATTTCCTGATCTGCAGGGGTAATGGAAACCTCAGCCTCGTAGGTCGTGCCTTCTTTCCTTACGAACCCATGGCTGACACAACCTTCCCGGACACGGTTATCGCCGCTCGCATTCAAACAACCAGGGTTCGGCCTGCCTTCCTGGAGCACGTCTGGCGCTCCGGTGCAGTTCGAAGGCAGATCGAAGCCGTTGCCCGCACGACCAACGGCACCTACAAGGTCAACCAGACGATGTTGGCAAGCGTCTCGTTCTTTGCTCCGCCCTTGAGTCTGCAGGACGACTTCGCCCGTCAGATCGCTGCTGTCGACGCGCTCCGACGGCGACATTCGGCGCACCTCGCTGAGCTGGATGCGCTGTTTGCGTCGTTGCAGGATCGGGCCTTCCGGGGGTTGCTCTGACGTGAGACGATCGAGGGCTGTCGACTATGGGGAGTTGGCGCTCGATGAGCAACTTCGCGTTCCTGCGGGCCGAGTGGCCCGGACTATTTGGCGAGGCCCTGCGGGCCGAGCGGCTGGCCGTCGCCGACCCGCGGGCCTCGTGCTTCTACGCCCGGCGGACGCTCGAACTCGCTCTCACCTGGCTATTCGAGGCCGACAGCACGCTTAGCAAGCCGTACAAGGACGACCTGTCGGCGATGATCCACGAGCCGTCGCTGCGCAACCTGGTGGGCAACAGCCTCCAGGCGAAGATGAACATCATCCGCAAGCAGGGCAACACGGCCGTTCACAAGGGCACGCCGGTGACGACGAAGGAGGCGGTGCCGGTCGTCCGCGAGCTGTTCCACGTCATGTACTGGATCGCCCGGCACTACACCCGTGACCAGGCGAAGGTCCCGGCGAGTGCCTTGGCCTTCAACCCGGATCTGATCCCCCGGCCGATCCCCTCGCAGGTCCGGCAGCAGACCCAGGCCGAGCTCAAGACGCTGGCTGACAAGCTCGCCGCCCAGGACGCGGCGCTGGCCGCCGAGCGCGAGAAGTCCGCCACCCTCGACGCCGAGGTGGCGAAGCTGCGCGCCGAGATCGCCGCCGCGAAGGCCGCCAACGAGGCCCGCCCCGACGACCACGACTACGACGAGGCGCAGACCCGCGACCTCTACATCGACCTCATGCTGGGGGAGGCCGGCTGGCGGCTGGACCGCCCGGAGGACCGCGAGTTCGAGGTCACCGGCATGCCCAACGCCACGGGCACCGGGTACGTCGATTACGTCCTGTGGGGTGACGACGGCAAGCCGCTCGCGGTGGTCGAGGCCAAGCGGACCCGCCGGGACGCGACCGTCGGCCAGCAGCAGGCCAAGCTGTATGCCGACTGCCTGGAGCAGCGGTACGGCCAGCGTCCGGTCATCTTCTACACCAACGGCTACGAGACCTGGCTCTGGGACGACACCGCCTATCCGCCGCGCCCGGTGCAGGGCTTCTACACGAAGGAAGAGCTCCAGCTTCTGATCCGGCGCCGCGACACCCGCAAGCCACTCGCGGACGTGCCGATCAAGCAGGAGATCGTCGAGCGGTACTACCAGCACCGGGCGATCCGGAACATCGGCGAGGCGTTCGAGACGCAGCGGCAGCGGCAGGCGCTCGTCGTGATGGCCACCGGCGCCGGCAAGACCCGTACCGTGATCGCCCTGGTCGACCTGCTGATGCGGGCCAACTGGGTCAAGCGGGTGCTGTTCCTCGCCGACCGCAACGCGCTGGTCAACCAGGCGGTCAACGCGTTCAAGGCGCACCTGCCCGACGCGGCGACGGTCAATCTGGTCACCGAGAAGAACACCGAGGGCCGGGTGTACGTCTCGACGTACCCGACGATGATGGGCCTGATCAACGAGACCGCGAGCGGCGAGCGGCGCTTCGGGCCTGGCTACTTCGACCTGGTCATCATCGACGAGGCGCACCGCTCGGTCTACCAGAAGTACCGGGCGATCTTCTCCTGGTTCGACAGCCTGCTGGTCGGGCTGACTGCGACCCCGCGCAACGAGATCGACCGCAACACCTACAGCCTGTTCAACCTCGAAGACGGCGTACCCACCGACCACTACGACCTCGACGACGCGGTCAACGAGGGCTTCCTCGTGCCGCCGCGGGCGGTCTCCGTACCGCTGAAGTTCCAGCGCGACGGCATCCGCTACGACGACCTCACCGAGGAGGAGAAGGACGACTGGGACGCCCTCGACTGGGGTGAGGACGGGCCGCCGGACAGCATCGACCCGGACGCGGTCAACAAGTGGCTGTTCAACGCCGACACCGTGGACAAGGTGCTGGAGACGTTGATGACCCACGGCCACCACGTCGCGGGCGGCGACCGGATCGGCAAGACCATCATCTTCGCCAAGAACAACGCCCACGCCGACTTCATCCAGAAGCGGTTCGACCTCGCGTACCCGATGCACCGCGGCCACCTGGCCCGCGTCATCACCCACAAGACCGAGTACGCCCAGAGCCTCATCGACGCCTTCTCGCAGAAGGAGAAGGACCCGCACATCGCGATCTCGGTGGACATGCTCGACACCGGCATCGACGTGCCCGAGGTCGTCAACCTGGTCTTCTTCAAGATCGTGCGGTCGAAGTCGAAGTTCTGGCAGATGATCGGCCGCGGCACCCGGCTCTGCATGGATCTCTACGGTCCCGGCCAGGACAAGCAGGACTTCTTCATCTTCGACTTCTGCCAGAACTTCGAGTTCTTCAACCACAACCCGAAGGCGGCGGAGGGCACGCTGGGTGAGTCGCTGACCGAGCGGCTGTTCAAGGCCCAGCTCGAACTGATCTACCGCCTCGACCAGCGCCTCCCCCCCGACGCCAGCGCGGAGGCAGAGGCCGACGGGACGCAGAGCGAGGCGGCGCTGCGCTGGGACCTCGCCCGCAACCTCCACCGCCGGGTGGAGAACATCCACCTCGACAACTTCGTTGTACGCCCCAAGCGGCGGCTGGTGGAGTACTACGTCGACTTCGAGCACTGGCATCGGCTCACCCCGGAGGCCGTGGACGAGATCGGCGGCAACCTCGCCGGCCTACCCACCGCCGTGAAGGACGAGGACGAGGCCGCCAAGCGGTTCGACCTGCTGGTGCTGCGCCTGCAGCTCGGCCAACTTGACGTGGAACCCGCCTACGACCGGCTGCGCCGGCAGGTGCAGGAGATCGCGTCGACGCTGCTGGAGCAGACGAGCATCCCGGCGGTCCGGGAGCAGCAGCAGCTCCTCGACGAGGTGGCCGGCGACGGGTGGTGGCAGGACGTCACCCTGCCGATGCTGGAGCTGATGCGCCGCCGCCTCCGCGGGCTGGTCAAGCTGATCGAGAGGTCGAAGCGGGCCATCGTCTACACCGACTTCACCGACGAGCTGGGCGAGATCTCCGTCATCACGCTGAACGACATCAAGATCGGCACGGACTTCGAGCGGTTCCGCGCGAAGGCCCGGGTGTACCTGCGCGCGCACGAGGACCACCTGGCGTTGCAGAAGCTGCGCCGCAACAAGCAGCTCTCCCCGACCGACCTCGATGAGCTGGAGCGGATGCTGGCGGCCAGCGGCGGCGGCACCGAGGACATCGACGAGGCCCGCCGGTCGGCTCACGGGCTCGGGCTGTTCATCCGCTCGCTGGTCGGCCTCGACCGGGAAGCGGCCACCGAAGCGTTCGGCGAGTTCCTCGCCGGCCGCACCCTGACCGCGAACCAGATCAACTTCGTCAACCTGATCGTCAGCCACCTGACCCAGAACGGCGTCATGGAGCCCGCACGGCTCTACGAATCCCCGTTCAGTGACATCGCCCCGCACGGGCCGGACTCGATCTTCCCGTCCGCCGACGTCGACCGCCTGATCACGATCCTCAACTCCGTCCGAGACACCGCCGCCCCTACGAGCGAGGTGGCTTAGCCAGCCGAAGAGATGAAGACGTGCGTGCCGAATTGAGTTCAAGGAAGGATCAATGCGGCCCGCAAGCGGGGCGCGCCTGCCCG
>NZ_JBFAMU010000104.1:0-13353 GCF_040656655.1 Micromonospora sp. NPDC049799 | reverse complement strand
CCACCGGCACCCACTGGTGCGAGGAGAAGAAGCTGCCCGGGTCGCTCACGGTGACCGTCTCCGAGGAGGAGCCCGCGCCGAAGGCCAACGGCGCACTGCTCTGCCACGCCGGGTCGACGCCGTTGGTGGTGCCGGCACCGGCCACCGCCGACGGGGACACCTGCGGAGCCGGGGACCGGTTCGCGGCCACCGCCACCCTCGCCCTCGCGCGGGGCGCGCTGGTCTCGGAGGCGGTGCAGGAGGCGGTCACCGAGGCGACGGCGTACGTCGCGGGTGGGGGAGTGGCGACGGCGCTGCCACCGCCGGTGCGGCCGTTCCCGGACACGGTGTCCGGCCCGGGCGCGGACCGCGTCGGCGTGGTGGCGGCCGCCGCCGTGGTCTCCGAGGTACGCGCGGCCGGTGGCACGGTGGTGGCCACCGGGGGCTGCTTCGACCTGCTGCACGCCGGTCACGTGGCGACCCTCCAGGCGGCCCGGCAACTCGGCGACTGCCTGGTGGTCTGCCTCAACTCCGATGCCAGCGTGACCGGACTGAAGGGACCGGATCGGCCGGTGGTGCCGCAGGGCGACCGCAGCCGGCTGTTGGCGGCGCTGAGCTGCGTCGACGCGGTCATGATCTTCGACGAGCCGACACCGCACGGGGCACTGTCCTGGCTGCGGCCGGACATCTGGGTCAAGGGCGGCGACTACGCCACCGGCGGGGGCGACCCGGTGCTGCCGGAGGCGGAGATCCTGCGTCGCTGGGGCGGACACACGGTCGTGGTGCCGTACCTCGACGGCCGCTCGACGACCAGCATGATCGCCGCGGCCCGCTCGCGTGGCACGGACGGGTCCCCACCGGCCGGGACCCGGCTCACCGACACGGTGCCGGCGGCCGGTTCCGTGCTGCGCCGCCCGCAGACGCCGGAGGGGACGCGATGAGCGCGAAGCGGAGTGCCGGCATGAGCGAGCGGGAGCGAGCGAATCGTCAGCACGGTGCGGCGGTGCCTCATGGCGGCACGCAGCGAAGCGGAGTGCCGGCATGAGCGCCGGGGCGCGCGGCGTCGGGTCGACGGTGCTGGTCACCGGCGGTTCCAGCGGTCTGGGCGCGGCGGTGGTGGCGGCGGTGGCCCGCGCCGGGGGGCGCCCGGTGGTGCTGGACCGGCGTCCGCCCGCCGACGGGGTGCCGTGGGTGGAGTGCGATCTGGCCGACAGCCGGGCCGCTGAGGCGGCCACGGTACAGCTCGCCGAACGCTCCGGCGGGCTGGACGCCGTGGTCACCGCCGCCGGCATGGACGTGCCGGGCAAGCTCACCGACGTCCCGGCCGAGACATGGGACCGGATCGTGGCGGTCAACCTGCTCGGCACCGCTGCCGTGGTCCGGGCGGCGCTGCCGTTCCTGCAGGCCTCCCATGGGACGGTGGTGACGGTGGCGTCGACGCTCGGGATCAAGGCCGTCAGTGACGCCACCGCCTACTGCGCGGCGAAGTTCGGCGTCGTCGGATTCACCCGCGCGCTGGCCGCCGAACTCGCCGGCCGCGTCGGCGTCACCCTGCTCATCCCCGGCGGCATGCGCACCGCCTTCTTCGACGACCGCGACGACCAGTACAAACCCGGCCCCGACGCCATCCTCAACGACCCCACCGACACCGCCGCCGCCATCATGTTCGCCCTGTCCCAACCCCCCGGCTGCGCCGTCCGCGAAATGATCGTCTGCGCCGAACAGGAATCCTCCTACCCGTGATCCTCGTCCTACGCGCCCTCGGCGTCGGCGACCTCGCCACCACCACACCCGCCCTCCGCGCCCTCCGAGCCGCCCACCCGGACCAGGAACTCACCCTGATCGCGCCGGGGTGGCTCACCCCCCTGGTCGACCTCATCGGGGGCGTCGACCGGATCATCGACGCCCCCGGCCTCGGCCCCCTGCACTGGACCGGCCCCACCCCCGACCTCGCGGTCAACCTGCACGGCCGCGGGCCGCAGTCGCACCGCATGCTCGCCGCCACCCGACCCCGCCGCCTCCTCGCCTACGCCAACGACGACGCCGACCACCACGATGGACCGGCGTGGGACGACGCCGAACACGAGGTGCACCGCTGGTGCCGGCTGCTCGGGGCGTACGGGATCGAGGCCGACCCGACCGACCTGGCGCTGCGCAGGCCGCCGCCGGGTCGGGTGCCGACCGGGGTGACCGTGCTGCACCCCGGCTCCAAGGTGCCCGCGAAGCGCTGGCCGCCGGAGCGGTTCGCCGCCGTCGCCCGGCACCTCACCGCCGCCGGCCACCACCTCGTCGTCACCGGCGACCCCACCGAACGCCCCCTGGCCCACCACGTCGCCCACCTTGCCGACCTCCCCACCGAGGCCGTCCTCGCCGGCCACACCGACCTGCACGACCTCGCCACCCTCACCGCCCACGCCCGCCTCCTCATCTCCGGCGACACCGGCATCGCCCACCTCGCCACCGCCTACCACACCCCCTCGGTCCTCCTCTTCGGACCCGCCAGCCCCGCCCACTGGGGACCACCACCGGACCGCCCACGGCACCGCGTGCTGTGGATCGGAGACGGTGATTGGAGCAGGTGGGACGGGGTAGGAAGCCATCCGACGTTGGCGGCGCTTCCGGTCGACGAGGTGCTCGCCGCCGTGGACGAGCTGGAACGGACGGTGCGGGTCTCCGGTGCGGTTGCGGCGTAGTGATCCGGGCAGGCCGGGGTACGGACGCCGCCGGCGCGGCAAGGGCTGGCTGTTCCTCGACCCCTCCGGTGAGCAGGTCCGCGACCCGGCGACGCTCGCCCGGCTACGGGACCTCGTCATCCCGCCCGCGTGGCAGGACGTGTGGATCTCGCCGTACCCGAACGGACACATCCAGGCCACCGGCATCGACGCGGCCGGCCGCAAGCAGTACCTCTACCACCCGGCGTGGCGGGAGAAGCGCGACGAGGCCAAGTTCGACCACGTCCTGGAGGTGGCCCGCCGGCTCCCGGTCCTGCGTGAGCGGGTCGGCAACGACCTCACCGGCCGGGGCCTGAGCCGCGACCGGGTCCTGGCCACGGTCACCCGCCTGCTCGACATGGGTATGTTCCGGGTGGGCAGTGACCAGTACGCCTCCGGCGACGACCCCACGTTCGGGGTGTCCACCCTGCGTCCCGAGCACGCCCGATCCCGGGGCGGCTGTGTCGTCTTCGAGTTTCCGGCCAAGGGCGGCATCGAGCAGGTACGCCGGATCGAGGACCCCGAGCTGTGCCAGGTGCTGACGAACCTGCGCCGCCGGCGCCGGGCCGAGGAGCGCCTCTTCGGCTACTGGGACGGCGAGCTCTGGCGTGACGTCCGCAGCGACGAGGTCAACGAGTACCTGCGCGAGGCCAGCGGCGGGGAGATGACCGCGAAGGACTTCCGTACCTGGCACGCGACGGTGCGGGCGGCCGTCGAGCTGGCCACCGTGGGCCGGCAGCGGTCGGCCACCGCCCGGAAGAGGGCGGTCGCCGCGGTGATGCGCGACGTGGCCGAGCTGCTGGGCAACACCCCGACCGTCGCGCGGGCGTCCTATGTGGATCCGCGTGTGGTGGACCTCTACCACGACGGCGTACTGGCGCCGGTGGCGCCGGAGACGCCCCGCGAGGAGGCCGAGCGCCGGGTGCTGGAGTTGTTGGAGGACGCCTGACCGGCCCCGCCCACGGGTCCTGGGGGAGACATGGACGGGACCGGGGCCAGTGGACGTTCTGGGGGGTCCCGGGCGGCCGCCCGCCGTCACTCGACGGCGGGCGCCTCGCCACGGCCCCCGATGACGAGCCGGGCCGCGAGGTCGAAGACCTCTCGCGACCGGCTGCGTCATGGTCAGTCTGCCTCCGGCGAGTTGACCGTGGACGCCGGGCGGTTGACGATCTGTGCCAGACCTGCGCGTTCGGCTCGCCAGCTCTGCGGTGTCACGCCGTGCGCGGCCCGGAAGACCCGGCTGAAGTGCGCCTTGTCCGGAAAACCCCAGCGAGCGGCAATCGCCTGGATCGACAGCGTGCGCAGACCCGGGTCCGCCAGATCGTGCCGGCAGCGGGCCAGGCGCAGGTCCCTGATGTACGAGGCCACGGTGGATTCCTCGGCCTCGAAGAGCCGGTGGAGTGACCGCAGCGAGATGTGGTGGGCGTCGGCGACGACCTGGGGGGTGAGCCCGGCGTCCCGGAGATTGCGCTGGATGTACGCCTGCACCTGGGTGGCCAGGGCGCGGCGACGGACATCGGAGGGAACGGCGTCCTCGGCCACCAGGTGCCTGCCCAGCAGGGTGGACACGAGGTCGAGCCCGACCGTGCCGAGGCGGTCGGCATCGGCGGCGTGGTACTGCTCGGGGTGGGTGGTGACCTGGAGCATGAACTGCGCCAGCAGGGCGCCGATTCCCTCGGTGCCCGACATGCGCCCACCCAGCAGGGGCGCCAGCCGCTGCGGCGGCAGCGGCAGCATGGCGTGCGGGATGACCGCCACCACCGACCGGACGTCCTCGCGTCCGTTGGCCCCGCCCTCGTGCCGCACGCGATGCGGCAGCGAACCGTCGTAGAAGGTCAGCTCACCGGGGTGTAGGACGCTGCGTCGGCCCTCCTGGGTGGCCTCGCTGTCGCCGGTGCCGACCAGCGCGAGCAGGTACATCTCCGGGTCGGACCGCCGGATCAGCTTCTCGGTCCGGATGCCGTCCAGCGACGGGTAGCGATAGTTGACCAGCGTGATCGGACCGAGTGCGACCTGCTCCGCCCGTGCGGAGAAGTCGTCCGCGTGCTCGGTCCGGATGTGCAGCGGCGCCGTCGTGCGGGCGACCAGGTCCAGCCACATCCCGAAGCGGTCGCCCGCCGGCACCACGGTGGTGTCGATGGTGGTCCGCTGCAGCATCCGCCGCCTCCTGCCTCTGCGTGTCCGTTCCGCCATTCTCCACGGCCCGCGGTCACCGGCCCACGGTCACCGGCCCACGGTCACCGGCCCGGAGGCTCGGGTGGCCCGTCCGGTGGGCGCGGGGCGGACGGCAGGGCCCGGTACGCCTGGGGCGACATCCCGTAGGCGGCGCGGAAGGCGCGACTGAAGTGGGCCGGGTCGGTGAACCCCCAGCGCCGCCCGATGCGGTGCACCGGATGGTGCCGCAGCAGGGGGTCGGCGAGGTCGCGGCGGCACCGGGCGAGCCGGCGCCGCCGGATCGACGCGGCCACCGTCTCCTGGTCGGGTTCGAAGAGCCGGTGCAGCGTACGCAGGGAGATGTGGTGCGCCTCGGCCACGGCCTGCGGCGTCAGGGCGGGGTCCGAGAGGTGCCGGTCGATGAACGCGTGCACCTGCGCCAGTGTCGCCAGCTGCCGTATGTCGGGCGGCAGGTCGTGCTCGGCGTCCAGGTGGTGGGCGAACAGGGTCGCCACCAGGCTCAGGGTGACGTCGGCGAGGCGTGGGGCGTCGGTGGCCTGGAACTGCTCCGGATACCGGGTGATGTGGTGCAGGTGCATGGCCAGCAGGGCTCCCGGGCCCTCGGTGCCGGACATGCGGGCCGCCGCCAGCCGGTCCACCCGGTCCGGGTGCAGCGGCAGCAGCGTCCGGGGGATCCCGACGGTGAGTGAGGCGGCCAGCTCCTGCCCACCGTGCAGGCTGCGGTGCTCCAGCCGGTGCGGACGACCCCAGTCGACCAGGGTGAAGTCGGACCGCGACATGGTGGTGTCCCGCCGCTGGGCGCTGATCGCGCTGGCACCGCTGACGGTCAGCGCGACCTGGTACAGCTCCGGATCCGCCTGGCGGATGAGCCGCGGGGTGCGCTGGCCGGTCAGCGACTGGTAGCGGAACCGGACGAGTTGCAGGCCACCGAGGTCGACCAGGCGGGAGGTGGCCCGGAAGTCCGAGACGTGGTCGCTGGACATGGCCATCGGCGCCGAGGCGCGGAACGACATGTCCAGGAAGAACGGCCACCGGTCGGCGGGTGGCACCACGGCGGTGTCCATGATCTCCGCGCGCAAGACACTCATTCCGCACCTCCCCGTGCCCGACATTCTGGATGACCCGGTGGCGGGCCGCCTCCTGGGTCAGGTCTGCGACCGGCTCCGGACCAGCGCCTCCACGCCGTCGAGGATGCGGTCGAGGCCGAAGCTCCACTCCGCGTCGAACTCCTCCTCCTGGTCGAGCGACTCGTCGGTCAGCAGCCTCCGGATCGCCGGGTAGGGGCCGTCCCGGGTCAGCCGGGCCAGCTGCTGCCAGTAGCGGACGCCGACTTCGTCCGGGGTCAGCCCGGCCCGGCCGGCCGCCTCGCTCAGGTCCGCGGTCAACGTGGCCCAGTTGCGCGCGTACCCGCTGACCAGCATGACGGTGGAGAGCCGCTCGCCGCCGCGCAGGCCGGTGCCGTCCAGGGTGGCCAGCGCGTGCTCCATCCAGCGGACCTGGCAGGGCCCCATCGGCGGCCCGCCGATCGGGACGTGCCGGATCCACGGGTGCCGGTGGATGGTCGTGACGTTGGCCCACGCCCAGCGGGCCAGCGCCGACCGCCAACCCTCGTCGGCGCCGCGTGGTGCGGGCGGGTCCCCGTACGCCGCGTCGACCATCAGGTCCAGCAGGTCGTTCTTGGCCGGGACGTAGCGGTACAGCGACATCGTCGCCACGCCCAGCGCCCCGGCGACCCGACTCATCGACACCGCGCCCAGCCCGTCGGCCTCGGCCACCCCGATGGCGGCGGCCACCACCCGCTCCAGGGTCAGGCTGCGTTTGGGCCCCTTGCCGGGCCGTTCCCGCAGCCCCCAGGCGATCTCGACGCTCTCGGGGAGGTCGACGTCCTGCTCGTTCATCCGTGCCTCTCGGTCCGTGTCTTGACCGCCATCCTAGCTTCTGCGTATGGTGCACGCATTAAAGCGTACGTCGTACGCAGTAACGGAGAGTGGGGTGGCATGGAGGCGGTGACGACCGCGGCGGTGGAGACCGTCGCGCTGCGCAAGTCCTTCGCCGGCGTGCGGGTGCTCGACGACCTGACCATGCGGGTGACCCGGGGAAGCGTCCACGCGCTGCTGGGGCCCAACGGCGCGGGCAAGACCACGACGGTGCGCATCCTGGCCACGCTGGCCGCGCCGGACGGCGGCACGGCCCGGGTGAACGGTCACGACGTGGTCCGCGACCGGCGCCACGTACGCCGGACGATCAGTCTCGCCGGCCAGCACGCGGCCCTGGACGACCACCAGACCGGCACCGAGAACCTGGAGATGATGGCCCGGCTGGCCGGGCTCTCCCGGACGGCGGCGCGGCGGCGCGCGAGCGACCTGCTGGAGCGCTTCGACCTGACGTCGGCCGCCGGCCGTCGGGTGGTGACCTACTCCGGGGGCATGCGCCGCCGGCTCGACCTCGCCGCCAGCCTGGTCGGTGAGCCGTCGGTGATCTTCCTGGACGAGCCGACCACCGGGCTCGACCCGCGCAGCCGGCAGGGGCTGTGGGAGGTGGTCGGCGAGCTGGCCGGAGCGGGGGTGACGGTCCTGCTGACCACGCAGTACCTGGAGGAGGCCGACCGGCTGGCCGACCGCATCGCCGTGCTGCACGGCGGCCGGCTCGCCGCGGAGGGCACCGCGACCGAGCTGAAGCGCCGGTTCGGAGATCACCGCCTGGAGCTGACGCTGCGCGACGCGGACAGTTTCGCCGAGGCGGCGCTCCGCCTGGGCGACCGGGTCGCGCACCGCGACCCGGCCCGGTTGGAGCTGGGCGTCACCACCGACGGCAGCGCCCCGCACATGCGCCGCCTGCTCGACGAGGTGGACCCGGACGGACGCGCGATCACCCGGTTCGGAGTCCGTACGGCCACCCTCGACGACGTCTTCCTCAGCCTGACCGGGCAGGCGGGCCCGGCCGACCGGGAGGTGGCCGGTGTCTGAGCTGACCGTCCGGCCGGCCGACACGCTGGTCATGGTGGGGCGCTGCGTACGGCTGTCCCGCCGCAACACCGACGCGCTGCTGACCTCGTTGCTGCTGCCGGTGATCCTGATGCTGCTCTTCGTCTACCTCTTCGGCGGCGCCATCGACACCGGCAGCGCGTACGTCACCTATGTCGTTCCCGGCGTGCTTCTGCTGTGTGCCGGTTTCGGGGCGGCCTCGACGGCGGTCAGCGTCACCACCGACCTGACCAACGGCGTGGTGGAACGGTTCCGCACGATGGACGTCGGCGCCACCGCCATCCTCTTCGGGCACGTCGCGGCGAGCGTGGTCCGCAACACGGTCTCCACCGTGCTGGTGCTGGCGGTCGCGGTGGCGATCGGCTTCCGGCCGGCCGTCGACCCGCTGCGTTGGCTCGCCGCGGCCGGGGTGCTGCTGCTGTTCCTGCTCGCCGTCTCGTGGCTGTCCGCCGCGTTCGGGCTGCTCGCCCGCACTCCGGAGGCGGCCAACGGCTTCACTTTCCTGGTGATGTTCCTGCCCTACCCGTCCAGCGCCTTCGTGCCGGTGGAGACGATGCCGTCCTGGCTGCGGGGCTTTGCCGACCACCAGCCGGTCACCCCGGTCATCGAGACGCTGCGGGCGCTGCTGCTGGCCACCCCCGCCGGTTCCGCGCCGGCTCGCGCGGTGGCCTGGTGCCTGGGCATCCTGGTCGTGTCGGTGGCGCTGGCCGGGGTCCTGTTCCGCCGTCGCGTCGGCTGAGCCGACCGTCCGTACGGCACAGGGGCCGCCCTCGGGAGGGCGGCCCCTGTGCGTCGTCTCGCGATCAGTCGTTGAGCACCTGGGAGAGCCGGTCCCGGAACCGCCGCTCGGAGTCGCTGACCACGTCCCCGCCGAGGCCCAGGAGCCCGCCGCTGGACGCCGCGCCCACCACCTGCTCGGCGATCGCCACCAGCCAGTGCTTGTACGCCCCTGCCTCGCCCTCGTCCACCTTGGCGGCGAGGAGGGCGGCGGCGGCCTTCGCGCGCCCGAGCACGTCCTCGGCGAGGGCCCGGGGGTCGGCCGGCGCGATGACCGGCAGTTCCGCACCGGCCTCCGGGTCGCCCACCCGTGCGACGATCTCCCCGGCCACGGCGGCCACGAGCGGGTTCGCCGACTCCCGACCGGCGGAGATGGTCTCCAGCCCGGCCGCGCTCTCGGCCATGGTGCGCCTGGTGCCGTCGGACTCGGCGGCGCTCGCCGCGGTGAGCACCGACTGCGGGAGGCCGACCAGCAACCCCCACTCCTCGTCGGTGAAACCGAACCCGGTGTACGCCGGTTGCTCGATCACGGCAACGTCCTCCTGCTCGTCGTTCACGTCCCACCCCGGTTGGTCGACGACGACACGGCGGGGCCGGTTCAGGCTAGTCCAGGGTCAGCAGACCCTGTTCGGACACCACGCTGACGGACAGCGTCTTGTACCCCACCTCGTCGAAGAGAACCGTCATCCGGTCCTCCTCGTAGCTGAGCACCAGGCCAGGCCCCCATTCCGGATGCCGGACCTGGCTGTGCACGGGGAACGGTCCGACCGCGCCGTCGTCGGCGGTGCTGGTGCCGGCGTGGCAGTTGTCGCAGTGCCCACACACCTCGGTCATCTGCTCGCCGAAGTACGCCAGCAGCGTCTGGCCCCGGCAGGCGGTGGTCTCGGCGAAGGCGCGCATCATGTCGGTGCGCGACCGGGTCACGTTCTGCTGCCGCTCGGCCTCGGCGAGGGCGGCCGCGGCGGCGTCCACCGGCTCCGGGGAGTAGCGGGGTGCGGCGAGGCGCTGCTTCGCCCGGGGCTCGGCGGCGCCGACCTGCTCCAGCAGGGCGAGGTACTGCCCGAGCTTGCGCGGTCCCAGGCCGGTCACCTCGCGCAGCTCCTTCTTCGTCCGGGCCTGCTTGCGCAGCAGCGCGGACAGGTCGCGCAGCTCGGTCTCGTCCGGCAGGCCGCCGCTGAAGAACCGCTGCAGGCCGACGTCCTCCGCCCGCCAGAGCAGGAGCACCCGGGCCGGCTCGCCGTCGCGTCCGGCCCGGCCGATCTCCTGGAAGTAGCTGTCCGGCGAGTCCGGCAACGCCGTGTGCACCACCCAGGCGATGTTGGGCTTGTCGATACCCATCCCGAAGGCGGAGGTGGCGACCATGATCGGCACCCGGTCGGCGAGGAACGCCTCGTGCAGCTCGTGGCGGGCGCCGACCGCCATGCCGCCGTGGTAGTACTGCGACGGGAAGCCGGCGTCGGTGAGCCGCGCCGCCAACTCCTCGGCGGAGCGTCGGGTGGGCACGTAGATGATGCCCGGCCGCGTGTCGTCCCGCAGCAGCGTGATGAGCCGCCGCCACCGGTAGTCCTCCGTGGGGCAGTGCGCGACCTCCAGGAACAGGTTCGGCCGGTCCAGCCCGGAGACCACCACCTCGGCGTCACGCAGGCGCAGCCGGGCGATGATGTCGTCGCGGACCGGCGGCGAGGCGGTGGCGGTCAGCGCCACCACGGGAGGCCGGCCGATGCCCTCGATGAGGTGGCCCAGCGCCAGGTAGTCGGGTCGGAAGTCGTGCCCCCAGGCGGAGATGCAGTGCGCCTCGTCGACCGCCACCAACGCCGGCTTGAGTGACCGCACCTCGGCCATGCGGTCGGGGTTGGTCAGCTGTTCCGGGGTGATGAAGAGGAACTCCGCCCGCCCCTCGCGGATCTCGGTGATCGCCTCGGCCTGCTGGGCCGGCGACTCGTCGGAGCTGATCCGCACGGCGCGCAGTTCCGGTCGCTGGCGCTCGTTGAGCGCCGCGATCTGGTCCTGCTGGAGGGCGAGCAGCGGGGAGATCACCACGGTCGGACCGGGGATCAGGCTGGCCGGGATCTGGTAGATCGCCGACTTGCCGGCGCCGGTGGGAAGGACCACCAGGGCGTCGCGGCGTTTCATCACCGCGCGCATCGCGGCCAGCTGGTTCGGCCGCAGCGCGGTCCAGCCGAAGAGGTTCTTCGCCGCGCGGCGCAGGGTCATCGAGTGCGTGGACAGCTTCATCGAGGGCCGGAGGTACCCGGCGTGATCACCGGCGAAACCGCGACCCGCCGCACGGCCTCCGCACCGCTCACCGGACGCGGGGCAGGACCTCGCGCTGGTAGAGGTCGAAGAGGCCCTGCCAGTGCGGGCCGGTGTTGGCGACGTAGACCTCGTCGAAGCCGGCCTTCGCGTACTCCTCCAGCTTCGCCACGTGCGCGTCGGCGTCCCGCCCGCAGACGAACGCGTCCTTCATCATCTCCGGTTGCACCAGCTGGGCGGCCTGCTCGAAGTGGCGCGGCGAGGGCAGCACCTGGGACAGCTCACCGGGGACACCGGCGTTGGGCCAGCGCTCGTACGCGATCCGCATCCCCTCGTCCTCGCTGTCGGCGTACGCCGCCTTGAAGCCGGCCTGGCACGGCTTGTCACCGCCACCGCCGGACCGGAACCGCTGCACCAGCTCCGCGTCGGGGGAGGTGTTGACGTACCCGTCGCCGATCCGCGCGGCCAGGTCGACCGCCTTAGGTCCGAAGCCCGAGACGTAGACCGGCGGGGGTGTGTCCGGACGGGTGTAGATCCGGGCGTGCTCGACCGTGTAGTGCTTGCCGTGGTGGTTGACGAAGCCGCCCTCCCACAGTTCGCGCATCACCGCGACGGCCTCCTCCAGCATCTCCAGCCGCACGTCGGTCTGCGGCCAGGCGTCGCCGAAGATGTGCTCGTTGAGCGCCTCGCCGGACCCGACGCCGAGCACGAAACGGCCCTCGTGCAGCACCGCGCTCGTCGCCGCGGCCTGGGCGAGCACCGCCGGGTGGATGCGGACCGTCGGGCAGGTGACGGCCGTGGTGACGGGCAGTCGGCAGACCTGGCTGAGCGCGCCGATCACGGACCACACGAAGGGGCTCTGCCCCTGCGCGTCGGTCCAGGGGTGGTAGTGGTCGGAGATCCACAGCGCCTCGAACCCGGCCCGCTCGGCGCCGCGTGCCTGCTCGACCAGCTCGGCGGGCGTGAACTCCTCGCTGGACAGGAAGTACCCGATCTTCATCTCGTCCCCTTCGCCGTGCGCACCGGTCCAACGATGCAGCCGTACCCCGGACGTGGTCGTCGAACCCGCCTGGCGGTCCCGCGTCGCCCGGCGCGGCGCGCGGGGCGGGATCAGCGGCGGAACATCGCGCGGATCGCGGCCAGTAGCAGCAGGCCGCCGACCACCAGACCGAGCAGGCGTACGCCGGGGATGTCGGCCGGGCTCGTCGCGTCGGCCAGCAGCACGGAATCCATCCCCGCACTCTCCCCATCGGCGGCCGTCCCAGCAACTGTAAGGTTTATTGACTATTTGATCGCACGGTGTGACCATGGCTGCACCGCCGCCGGTGGCGGGCCCGCCGGGGCGCGGAGAAAAACGGGGGTACGACGGCATGGGCGAGCGATTCCGTCAGCGCGGCGAGGTGGGAGCGTGAGCGTGGGCAACCTTGCGTCGCTGGCCGCCGCCGTCCTGCAACCCGGGTTCGTGGGCACCACCCCACCGCCGTGGGTCTGCCGGTGGCTCGGCGAGGGGCTCGGCTCGGTGGTGCTGTTCGCCCGCAACGTGGTCGACCCGGAGCAGGTCGCCGCGCTGACCGCCACCCTGCGCGCCGAACGTCCGGACGTCATCGTCGCCATCGACGAGGAGGCCGGTGACGTCACCCGGATCGAGTCCGCCCGGGGCAGCTCCCGGCCCGGCAACCTCGCCCTCGGCGCCATCGACGACCCGGCGCTGACCGAGGAGGTCGCCCGCGACCTGGGCACCGACCTGGCCGCGCTCGGGGTGACCCTGGACTACGCGCCGGACGCTGACGTCAACTCCAACCCGGACAACCCGGTGATCGGCGTACGCGCCTTCGGCGCCGAGCCCACCCTGGTGGCCCGGCACACCGCCGCCTGGGTGCGCGGCCTCCAGGCCGGCGGGGTGGCCGCCTGCGCCAAGCACTTCCCCGGGCACGGCGACACCCGGGTCGACTCACACCACGACCTGCCGCGGATCACCGCCGACCGGGCCCGCCTGGACGCGGTGGAGCTGGCGCCGTTCCGGGCCGCCGTGGCCGCCGGGGTGCAGGCGGTGATGACCGGTCACCTGCTGGTGCCCGCCCTGGACCCGGAGCTGCCGGCGACCCTCAGCAGCCGCATCCTGACCGGGCTGCTCCGCGACGAACTGGGCTTCTCCGGCGTGGTGGTCACCGACGCGGTGGAGATGCGGGCCGTCGCCGACCGGTACGGCTTCACCGGCGCGGCGGTACGCGCCCTGGCCGCCGGTGCCGACGCGATCTGTGTCGGTGGGGAGCACGCCGACGAGGAGTCGGCCCGGCGCCTGCGGGACGCCATCGTGGCCGCGGTGGTCTCCGGCGACCTGCCCGAGGAGCGCCTCACCGAGGCGGCCAAGCGGGTCGGCCGCGGTGATGCTGCGGGGGCATGTCCCACTCCAAGACCTCTACCGCCGGTCGGCGGCGTGGTCCGTTGTCTCTGCCGTGCCGTGGGTGGTCGGA
>NZ_JBFAMU010000103.1:0-13440 GCF_040656655.1 Micromonospora sp. NPDC049799 | reverse complement strand
TGCCCTGCGTGCCGGTCGGAGTCGTGTCAGGTGAGGCGGTCTGGGTCGTGCCGCAGGAGCCGGAGGCGCTGGCCGCCGCCCTTCCGGTGGCGGCCTCCGGAGCCGCGGGCCTGGCCCCGGCCGCCCGGCTGCGTTACGAGCGCACCTTCCACCCGGACGTGGTCACCAAGCGCCTCGTCGACATCTACGCGGACGTCGTCGCCCGGTCCCGGACGGCGTGAGACACGGGCCGGCCCGTGCTTCGGGCCGCTGCGTCTCTGCCACGGGCCGTCCGGTTCCCGGCGGCGGGAGCAGTGCCGGGACCGCCGTCACCAGAAGTGACGATTCGTCCCCCGCCGTCCATCACCCCTGACCACTTTGCTCTGCACCCCCATATGCACCGCGCACGCTGAGTACCTGGTGCGGAAACCCGACCCGACCCGATGCCGCCATTGAACCCGCAGCTCAGCCGGGTGGTGCCCATTGGGGTGCAGAGCAAAGTGCGTGAGACGCGATATGGCCACCAGCGGCGATGACTACGGAAAGTTGCCTAGCGCGTCTGTGACGATGGGTGACCGAAGCGCCCGGAGAGTGCCTGCGCCGGCGAGGACTGGACCAAAGGTGGTCAGCGGAGGGAGGCTCGGGCGGAGAAGGCGATGCTGGCCAGCAGGAAGCCGCCGTTGACGACGGTGAACGCGACCACCACCCACAGGGTGAGCGCGGGCGCGAGGAGCAGCACCAGGGCGGCCACGAAGATCACCGCGCCGTAGTCGCGGACCAGCTTCGCCAGGCGTACGGGCAGCGAGGTCGAGGTGACCATGCTGGCCGCGTTGGGGCCGGACTGCATCACCGAGGTCACCAGGTTCACCATCCAGGTGCCGGCGAAGGTGGCGACCAGCCAGGTCGGGGTGGACGGCGCCTGGGCCATGGTGGTCGCGGTCAGCGCCGCCACCAAGGCGATCTGCGCCGCCACGTCGCAGAGCACGTCGACCCGCGCGCCGGCCGCGCTGCCCTGCCCGGTGACCCGGGCCAGCTGCCCGTCCGCGCAGTCCAGCGCGTACGCGACCTGCCAGCCGACCAGCGCCAGCACGCCGACGATCCAGGCCGGAACCCGGCCGGCGGCGACCGGCTCGGCCAGCGCGATCACGGCGACCGAGGCGCTGAGGCCGATCACCAGGTTGGTGATGGTCAGCGCGGTCGGGCGCAGCCCGAGCCGGTGCCCGACGACCGCGAAGCCGGCCCCCAGCCACTGGCTGACGGACTCGCTGAACAGACCGCCGCCCCGGTTGACCCGGTAGAAGTCCGACAGCGTCGGGTGGGAGGGCTCAGCCAAGGTGGTCACGGAGGGCGTCAACGTAGTCTCCCAACCGGTGCCGGACATCGTCGGCGGACAGGGCGAGGTGTTCGAGGATCGTGTAGCGGTCCGGGCGGGTTCGGGGCGCGAACAGCACCGCGTCGACGAACTGGTCGTCGGCGAGGCCCAGCTCGCCCGGGGTGGTGGCCAGTCCGTGCCGGCGCAGGCAGCGGGCGAGCTGACCGAAGCGTTCGGGGTCGCCACGGAGGAACGTGCAGAACAGCGCGCCGAGCCCGACCTGCTCACCGTGTGAGCCGGTGCCCGGGAAGAGCCGGTCGATGGCGTGCGAGATCTCGTGGTCGCCGCCGCTGGCCGGGCGGGTCGACCCGCACACCGAACTCGCGATCCCGCCCAGGATCAGCGCCTCGGCCAGCGTGGTGAGGAAGCCGTCGTCGGTGATCTTGCCAGGGTGGTTGATCAGCGCCTCGGCCCCGGTACGGGCCAGCGTGACCGCCAGGCCGTCGATCGGCTCGCCGCGTACCTGGTGCGCGAGTTCCCAGTCGGCGCAGGCGTTGAGGTTGCTCACCGCGTCACCGATGCCGGCCTGCGTCTGCCGGTCCGGGCCGCTCTCCACGAAGTCCAGGTCGACGAGGACGGCGATCGGTATGTGCACCCCGTACGAGCCCTTGCCGCCCTCGTGGTCGAGGGAGGCGGTCGGTGAGGCGATGCCGTCGTTGGCGAGGCTGGTCGCCACGGTGACCATCGGGATGCCGTACCGGCTGGCGGCGTACTTCGCGGTGTCGATGGTCTTACCGCCACCGATGCCCACCACCGCGTCGTACGGTCGGCGGCGCAGCCGGTCACCCAGCTCGTTCGCGGCGTCGATGGTGCCGCCCACGACGGTGAAGACGTCGGCCGCGCCGAGCGACGGTCGGCACAGCTCGACGATCTTCTCGCCCTGTCCGGGGCCGACAACGACGGCGACGTCCCCACCCGCCGAGATGCGCCGGTCGGCCAGGAGCGCGCCCAGGTCGGCCACCGCACCCCGCCGGACCTCGATGGCCAGCGGGGTGTTGACCGTACGGGCTAGCAGTGGCACGCGATCTCCCGCGCCCGGGCCAGGTCGTCGTGGTTGTCGACCTCGACCCAGGAGACGTCACCGATCGGCGCGGCCCGCACCTCACCACCTCGCTCGGCGAACTCCTGGTAGCCGTCCTCGTAGTAGAGGTTCGGGTCGCGCCGCCAGGTGGCCTCCAGCGCGTCCGCGAGGGCGTCGGCGACGTGTGGCTCGATCAGCGTGGCGCCGATGTACTCCCCGTACGCCTCGCCCGGGTCCATCAGCTTGGTGATCCGGGTGAGCTGGCCGGCCGCGTCGAAGGTGGTCTTCATCTCCTCCTCGGCCAGCGGCTTGATCGTGTCGACCGCGAGGAGGACGCCGGGACCGCGCTCGGCGAGCAGGGTCTTCTCGACGCTCACCGGATGCACGGTGTCGCCGTTGACCAGCAGGACGCCCCGGGCGAACCATTCCCGCGCCAGCCAGAGGGAGTACGCGTTGTTCCACTCCTCGGCCCTGTCGTTGTGCACGAGGGTGATCGTGACGCCGTGCCTCTTCTCCAGGTCGGCCTGGCGCTGCCGGACGGCGTCGGCGGCGTAGCCGACCACCACCACGACCTCGGTGAGCCCGACCTCGGCCAGGTTGCGCAGCGCGATGTCGAGGATGGTCGTCTCCCCGTCCACCGGCACCAGGGCCTTGGGAAGGGTGTCGGTGTACGGGCGGAGCCGGCGGCCCGCGCCCGCTGCCAGCACCATACCGACCATGCTGGCATCGTTTCCTGTTCGTCCGGCGTTCACCGAAGGAGGATAGCTCTGCCGGCCCGCCGCCCCGTCGGCAACGCCGGTCAGCCTGGCAGCGCCGCCAGGTCCGCGAGGACGCCCAGCCGTTCCTCGGCGGTGAGCACCAGGTACGGCCCGGCCGCCCGGCGGTCAGTTTCCAGCTCGATGGCCAGCAGTTCCGCCCCCGGCACCAGCTCCGCGATGCTCGCCGGGCTGTGCCCCGCGGCCGTCCACGCCGCGGCGTGCGCGTCCGCGCGGTGGAACCGGACCGCGCCGAGGCGGTTGAGCAGCAGCACGCCGGCCGGGGTCCCGTCCGGCTCGTGCGGCGGCGCGACGGCCGTGAACCCGCCGTCCGGCTCGCCGCCGTCCTCCGCGAGCACCAGCGCGTACGCGAGCACCCGTCCGAACGCCTCGACCAGCCGCCGTACCCGGTCATCGTGCCCGGCCCACAGCTCCTCGGTCACCTCTGCGTGCACCTGGTACAGCTCGGTGAGGAAGGCCAGGCCCCGTTCGGTCGCGGACAGCCCGCCGTCGGGCCGGCGGTGGATCATCCCGTACGCGACGTGCTTGTCCAGTGCGCGTTGGCAGCTGGCCGGGTCCCGGTAGCGGGTGACCGCGGCGAACCCGGCCCCGTCGACCGTTCCGCCGGGCACGGCGAGCCGGGTCCGCAGCTCCAGCAGGAAACCGGTGGCTGCCGGCCCGCCGTACCGCTGGCTCAGCTCGGCGCCACCGCCGTCGCGGCCAGCGAGCATGCCGGCGACGAACGCCCGGTCGACCGCCGGGGTCACCAGGCCGGCGAAGCGGTGCGGCGCCAGCTCGACGGTGTCGTTCACAGACCGATCGAGCGTAGGGCGGCGAAGGCCTCCGCCGCGATCCGCCGGATCAGGCCGTCGTTGACGTCCCGGTGCTCGTCGAGCAGGTCGAGGTCGTTCTCGGCGAGCCACCGGTACTCGGTGTGCTTGCCGGCCTCCAGCGTCGGACGGGAGAGGTCGCCGTCGACCCGGATCAGCCAGTCGCTCTCGATCCGGGTGAGCCCGTCGTCGCCGACGTAGGTGTACTCACCGACGGGGCCGAGCACGTGCGACACGGTCCAGCCGGTCTCCTCGGTCACCTCGCGGCGCAGCGCGTCCTGGACGTCCTCGCCCGGTTCCAGATGCCCGCCCACGATGTCCCAGCAGTTGGGAAAGAGACGCCGGTCCGGGGACCGTCGCTGGAAGAAGAGGCGGCTGTCGTCGTCGACGATCAGGGCGCCGGCGCAGCGCAGGGGCTCGGAGGACACGCGTCGACAGTAGCGAGGGACGGGCCGTCGCGCCGATGCCCGGTCCCGTAACGGAATGATGCCCGGCCTTGTACCGGAAACACACCGGGCGCACGATGTCCTGTACCGGGTGCCACCGTCCCGAAGGGGTGATGCGTGATGCAGGTTCGGGAAGCGATGTCCAGCCAGGTCCTCGTCGTCGGTCCGGAGCACACGCTCCGGCAGGCGGCCCAGATGATGTCGGCCCGCGGTATCGGGTCGGCGGTCGTGATCGACCCGGACTCCGAGGGAGTCGGGATCATGACCGAGCGAGACGTGCTCAACGCGATCGGCGCGGGGTTGAACTGCGACGTCGAACGCACCGGCGCCCACCTGACCTGGGACGTCGTCTACGCCGGACCGGAGTGGACGGTGGAGGAGGCCGCCGCCGCGATGGCCCGGGGAGGTTTCCGGCACCTCGTGGTGCTCGACGGCCGCGAGGTGGCCGGGGTGATCTCGGTCCGGGACATCATGCGGGTCTGGGCGCGGGACCACCACGCCAGCCGGGTCTGACCCGCCCGTACGACGACCCGCAGTACGACGTTGGCCCGGCCGAAACGGCCGGGCCAACGTCGTAGCAGGGCTCAGATCACGGACCGACGAAGACCGCGGTCGACCGCCAGTCGACATTGTCGACACCGGGGCCGCTGAGCAGCGTGGCGGCACCGGACGGCGCGCCGTACGACCACGCCATCGAGGAGAGGTTGCCAGTCGTCCGGTCGACGACGTACAGCGTGCCGTCGTCCAGGAAGATGCCACCCGCCGTGGCGAAGGCCGCCGTGCCGGAGGCAGTTATCCGCTCCGCCCCGACGGTCCCGCTGTCCGGGCTGAACCAGCGCCAGAACAGGCGGCTCTCGCCCGCCAGCGTGTACCAGAGGCGGCCACTGCTGTAGAACGCACCGGTGACGTTCGGCAGCTCGGCGAGGAAGGTCGACGCCATACCGGCGTACGTCTGCCCCTCCGGGCCGGAGCCGGTCACCACGAGGTCCCACTTGGCGTCGTGGTACGGGTCCAGCTTCGTCGGGGTGCCGAAGGCGCTGCCGTCGAACGACCGACGGTAGAGCTCGCCGCCCTTGCCGTAGAAGAGGTCACCACCGACCCAGAACGCGCCCTTGACCGTCGACCAGTCGGTGTCGTCCGGGTTCGGGACCACAGCGGCCGGACCGACCTCGGTGGCGCCGTCGTACGACCGGCGGAGCAGGCTGCCCGCGGTGCCGACCGGCGCCGGCGGGAGCTTGACGATCTCGATGCCCTGGACGAGCGGGTTCTCCAGCACGCGACCGAAGTCGATGTCCACGTTGCCGTCGCTGGTGATGGGGAAGGACCGCATGGTGCCCCGGTTGGTGCCGCCGGCGCCGGCGACCGGGTCGAAGTCGTCGAGCTTGACGACCCCGTCGATGCTGACGTCGAACTTCCGCATGCCGACGCTGGCGGTGCCGGCGAACCGGTTGGCGAGGTAGAGGCGTACGTCGACCTTGGTGCCGGCCGGGACGGGGAAGTCCCACTGCATGTCCGGGTCGGTCGCGTAGTCCCACCGCTCGCTGTTGAACAGCGCCACCGGGGTTCCGGACGGCACGGTCGGGTCCAGCGTCGCGTTGGTGCTGTACGCCGCGGTGGTGCTTCCCTCGTTGTGGAGCGGGCTGGGCGCGGCCAGGGTGTCGGCGGACCAGGCCGGCCCGCTCGGTGCGGCCAGCGCCGGCCCACCGGCGTTGACGCGGTGGAGCACCTCGGGAGCCGGCGGCGTGTGGACGATCTCGATGCCCTGGACGAGCGGGTTCTCCAGCACGTGGCCGAAGTCGATGTCCACGTTGCCGTCGCTGGTGATGGGGAAGGACCGCATGGTGCCCCGGTTGGTGCCGCCGGCGCCGGCGACCGGGTCGAAGTCGTCGAGCTTGACGACGCCGTCGATGCTGACGTCGAACTTCCGCTTGCCGACGGTACCGGTG
Organism: Micromonospora sp. NPDC049799; assembly: GCF_040656655.1. Taxonomy (NCBI): domain Bacteria; kingdom Bacillati; phylum Actinomycetota; class Actinomycetes; order Micromonosporales; family Micromonosporaceae; genus Micromonospora; species Micromonospora sp. NPDC049799. Next base: position 7,091 of record NZ_JBFAMU010000103.1, on the reverse strand, counting down.
CCGGCGTAGCGGTTGGCGAGGTAGAGGCGGACATCGACCTTGGTGCCGGTCGGGACGGGGAAGTCCCACTGCATGTCCGGGGCGGTGGCGTAGTCCCAGCGCTCGCTGTTGAACAGCGTCACGGGGGTGCCGGACGGCACGGTCGGGTCCAGCGTCGCGTTGGTGGTGTACGTCGCGACGGTGCTGCCCTCGTTGTGGAGCGGGCTGGGCGCGGCCAGGGTGTCGGCGGCCCAGTGCGGGCCACCGTCGGTCGCCGCGATCGTCGCCCCGCCGGCGTTGACCCGGTACAGCACGTTGGTCGGCGTGGCGCCGCCGACCTGGTACACGTCGCCCGGCAGCCCCTTCGTGCTGGTGGAGTGCGGGGCGTTGCCGCCGGTGAGCGGGAAGAAGGCGATCCGCGCCCGCTTGTAGTCGAAGTCGCCGATCCACTCCTGGTCGCTGCCGAGCCAGAGGCCCTGCGGGGTCACCAGCATCTCGGTGACGCCGTATCCGCGCGGGTGGCGGCCCGGGTTCCAGGACAGCGGCAGACCGTTGGCCGGGTCGAGAGCCGCGATGCTGGCCCTGCCGACCGCGCCGGGCGCTGCCTTGTCCGCACCCAACGGGTTGTTCAGCCAGCGGATGTGGCCGCCCACGTAGACGGCCTTCTCGCTGATGCCGGCCGAGAGGAAGGTGTCGCCGCCGCTGGAACTGATCCAGGTCGGCTGCTGGCCGCCGCCGCTCGTGTTGGTGTTCCAGCGGGCCACCGTGTCACAGAGCGTCCCCGGGTACGCCGCACCGGTGGTCACGACGACGAAGTAGTCGCCGTTCGGCGAGTACGCCACGTCGCGCACGTACGAGTCGAAGGAGACGTACCTGCAGGCCGGCGTGTAGCGGTCGGTGTTCCAGTTCGCCACGGAGGCGCTGGTGTCACCCAGGTCGATGCGCACGATCTGGTCGTGCACGACGCCGTTGGCCTTCTTGAAGTTGCCGATGACGACGAGATCGCTGCCGTCCGGCGACACGGCCAGCTTCTCGACGCCGACACCGGCCTTGGCGCCGCCGTTGGTGCTGGTCCAGTTGTGGTTCTCGGTCAGCGCCACGGTGAGGTAGCTGTCCAGCGCGCCGGTGGTCGCGTTGAGCGAGGCCAGGCCGTTGCGGGTGGCGGTGCCGGCGGTCGTGAAGATGCCGCCGACGAGGAGCCGGTCCCCGACCAGGGCGACGTCGTTGATCGTGCCGTTGAAGGCGGGAGCCTTGAAACCGGCGACGGGGCTGCCGTCCGCGACGTTGAGCAGGGCGAGCTTCCGGAAGCCGTTCTGCCCGTCCAGGGTGGTGAACTCGCCGGCCACGTAGACGGTGCCCGGGACGGGCCCCTCGATGATCGCCGTCACCGCCCGGTCCAGCTGCGGGACGAACGCCGGATCGATCTTCCCGGTGGCCTTGTCGAAGGCCAGCAGGAAGTTCCGGGTGACCTCGACGGTCGACGCGCCACGGTCCTGGGCCTTGGTGAACGAACCGCCGACGATGACCTTCGTGCCAGCGTCGTAGACGGCCACCACCCGGCCGTCGTTGATGTTCGGCGTCTTGTCCGACGGAAGTTCGCTGACCACGGTGGTGTGGTCCGGTGCGGCCGCGGCGAAGGCGGGCACGGGATGGAACAAGGTGGCGATGCCGAGGGCGGCGGCGCCGAGCACGGACACCGAGCGGTGTCTCAGGGATGAGGAAGCCACAGGCAACTCCGGTCAGAAGGTCGGAGACGCTGCGTCGGCACCGGTGTGGGACGTGTGAGGGACGTCGACCGGCGGACACAGTCGTGAGGGCAACACCTTCTCGCATTCACGTCCCGCCCGTCCACCCGGGAAACGCCTTTTTGGCCGAGAAACCGTCCGGGGCCACACGAAAAGACGAGGTTGAGATCACCGGGTGGGCAGCGGAGGGCTGAAGTACGGGTCCGTCGCCATCTCCCGGAACACCGCCGCACTCTCGGGATCGTTGCCGAAGGTGCTGTCGTACAGCGGCTTGGTGGTCTGTTTCGCCGCGAAGTAGACCGCGGCCTTGATCTGCGGATGCTTGCGGATGTAGGGGCCGACCTCGCGCATCCAGTCGGCCCGCTGGCCCGGCCGCCCCTCCTGCGTGAGACCGAACTCACCGATGATGACGGGCCGGGGGTGCTTCTGCGCGAACGACATGAAGTGGTCCATCCGGTTGCTGAAGCTCGCCCAGTCCGGTCCCGGATAGACGTCGGCGCACAGCCAGTCCACCTCGTCGTCACCCGGGTAGTAGGCCGCCGCCCGCCGTTCCGCTTCGGCGAAGCCGTCCGCGTGCGGGCACCACACCCAGCCCGCGTTGGTGACACCGACCTCCGTGAAGATGCCGCGGACGTGCTTCCACGCGGCGACGTAGTCCTCCGGTGAGTGGATGCTCGCGGCCAGGTTCGGTCGATCCATCTCCCACCGGTAGCGCAGCAGCACCGGTGCCCCGAAGGCCTTGACGTCCTCGGCGCGCTGGCGGATCAGCGAATCGTAGATCCCACTGACCGTCGAACGGGTGTCCGTGCCCTGCCAGGAGATCAGCAGCAGTTTCCCCTGGGCCTGGAAAGCCTGCTCGTTGGCCCCCGGGAACGGCTCGTTCCACTTCTGGAACATGTGCGCGATGCTCAGTCTGCCTCCGGCCGCACGGTCGAACTCCGCCAGCGCGGCGGCCCGTCCGGACGGGTTGTGGTACTCCGGCTTGACCCACGCGCCCAGCCAGGCACCGGTCTCCGGCGGCTCCGGTCCACGCCCGGTGGTCCGCACGGGGGCGGTGCGCGGTGTCACCGTGGGCGGCGCCGACACCACCCGCGGCGACTCGTCCGCCTCGGGGGCCGTTCTCCACTCGCAGGCCGTCGCCGCCGGGGTCAGGCAGGCCAGGGCGAATACGGCCGCCATCGTCCGTCCTAACCGTCGTACCACCGCAACCCTCTCCCCAGGAAGGCCGCCGGCCCCACGGTCGATCAGCGTGGCGGCCCCGTCACCGGGTGCACACCACATGGGCGGGCGACCCGCAGCACTCTACCCGCTGACGCCGGTCACCCGGTGTAGCCGAGTTCGGTGAGCAGCGGTTCGGCCTGGCGCAGGACATCGGTGAGGGCCGTGGAGTCCAGTCGCTGCCGCCAGCGGCCGACCGAGTCCGGGCGGGCCTTGCCGAAGCGGGCGTGCAACGCCTGTCGACCCGAGGGATCGCCCACCTCGAGGAAGTCGGCCACGATCTCGGCGGCCTCGGCCGGCCGGCTCACGATGTCCTCGTAGCGCAGGTGGCGCACCCGCTCGGCGGGCAACTCGGCCAGCTGGGCCAGCGCGCTGCCGGTGAAACGCCGCCACATCCACGCCGACCGCCCCAGGTCGGAGACCTGGGTGAACTCCGTGCGTCGCTCGGGCTCCACCCAGAACCGGGGCGTCGCGCCCCACGGCGTACCGCCCCGGCCGCTCCGGCCGCTGCCCGTCGATGCCGCGTTCAGCCACGGCTGCTCGGCGTGCGAGACCGCCACGTCCCGGCCGTCGCGGCAGATGTGCAGGAAGACCGCGTCGGGAAAGACCTCCGCGAGGAACGGCACGATGAAGCAGTTCTCCGGGTCCTTCTCGGCGAACCGCAGTCCACCGTGGCCGGAAGCCGCGAGCAGCGCCCCGTAGTAGCCCCGGAAGTAGCGGGCCGCCCGCTGCGGGCTCCAGCTGCCCTCGTACACGCAGCGGGCCACGGCCTTGGTCAGCCGCGGCTCGAAGTGGTACGAGACGTCCGGCAGCGCCCCCACGCAGCTGCCCAGGAACGTGGTGCCGGAGCGCGGCGCGCCGAGGATGAAGATCGGTCGCTCCACCTTCAGGCTGAGCTTCCGGCTGGCGGGCTCCGCCGGCCGTTCCAGCTCACGGCGTTCCTTCCGGTCCGCCAGCAGGCCGACGGCGGCGAGCTTGGCGGCCTTCACGGTGGACAGGCCGGTGTGCGGGGCGAGGGGCGTGCTGCTCGTCATCGGTGTCCCATCGGTGTGCGGGTGGGGATCAGGATCGGGCGTCCGGGGCCGTGGCGGCGCGGTTCCTGCCCCGTCGCAGCGCGCGGAGCGCGTCGAGGTTCAAGGTTCGGCGCCAGCGCGCGGCACCGGCCACGTACGCCGCCGTGCCCGCCACCGCCACCAGGGTGAGCACCGGCAGCCCGGCGTCGAACAGGCTGGCGGCTCCGAGCGGCAGGCCCAGGGTGGCGACGGCCAGCGCGGCGGCGGTGCGCGTGCCGCGTCCGAACGGGTGCAGCCGCAGCGACCACCAGAGTTGGGTCAGCGGCACCAGGTTGGTGACCAGGATGGACAGGGTCCACGCCACGGCGGCTCCGAGGATGCCGTACCCGGGGATGAGAGCGACGTTGGCGACCACGTTGAGCGCGGTGCCCGCCATCGCGTTGTAGAAGGTCCAGGCGGTGCGCCCGGCCATGTTGAGGACCATGTCGACCATGCCGCAGCCGGTCGCCACGAGCATGGTCAGCGCGAGCAGCACCACTACCCGGCGACCGCTGTCGTAGCCGGGGCCGAAGAGCGCCAGCATCGGCTCGGCGAAGGCCGCGAAGAGCAGGTAGGCCGGCCAGGAGAGCAACACCAGCCAACCGGTGGCCGTCTGGTAGAGCTGCCGTGCCTCCTCCTTGTCGTCCCGGGCGAACGCGGCGGCCAGCCGGTGCTGGACGGTGCTGGACAGGGCGACGCCGGAGAGTTGGCCGAGGGCGAGGAACCGGGTCGCCGCCGTGTAGACCGCCGCGTCGGCCGGCCCCCGCAGGGCGCTCAGCAGCACGATGTCCAGCCGCTGGACGACGATGGCGGCCAGGCCGCTCAGCGCGCGCGGGCCGGTGAACCGCCAGAACGGCCCCGCCAGCTCCCCGGCGGGCACGGGCCGGGTGACCTGCCGGCCGGCCCGGTCGACCAGCCGGCTGAGCCAGGCCAGCGCCACCGCCGCGGCGAGCAGGTACGGCACCGCCCAGGCCAGCGGGAGCGCGGTGGTGGCGGAGAGGCCGAGCCAGGCGGCCACGGCCACCGCCACGAACTGCACCAGTGTGCGTCCGAGCCGCTCCACGGTGAGCAGCGGTCGCATCTGCCCGAAACCCCGGCAGGCGGCCAGGGCGTAGTCGTTGAGCGCCGCGAACGGCACGAAGGCCAGCAGGATGCGCAGCGCGGTCACCGCGTCGGGGCCGGCCCCGGGCATGGTGAGCTCGGCGAGTGCCGGAGCGGCCAGCCATCCGGCGACGCCGAGCAGCGTCCCGACGGCCAGCACCGGCAGCAGCCCGACCAGGATCGTGCCGCGGATGCGCTCCCGCTGGTCGAGGGTGCGGTGCCGGCTGACGAAGTAGACGGTGCCCACGTCGGTGCCCAGCCGCGCCGCCGTAGCGGCGATCATGAACGCGCTGGTGGCCGCGAAGAACATGCCGGCCTCGCGTACCGACCACCCCCGCGTGACGACCACGTTCAGGCCGAACCCGGCGACCGCCGCCAGGGCGACCCCGGCGAGGTTGGCGAAACCCTGCCGGGCCACGCCGTCCAGGCCGGCCCCGCGGGGGGCGACGTCCGTGGTGGTCACCGCCGCCACGAGGGCACGCGTCCCCACCAGGTGGCCAGCCGCTCGTCGTACAGGGCGAAGTGCGCCTCCAGCCGAGCTCGCAGCTCCGCCGACATGGGCGAGCGGGAACGCGAGTTGTGCCTGCCGAAGGAGATGTCCGCCCAGCGGGGCAGGCCGAGGAAGTCGCAGACCGCGTCGAAGGACGGACGTGGGTCGGCGAAGAAGTCGTCACTGTCGATGACGTGCAGCCGTTCCCGGCCGACCAGCGCCTCCAGCCGCTCCAACTGCTCGACGTACCGCCCGCGGGCCAGGTACGCGTTGTGCTGGAGATGGTGGCTCGCGTACGTCGGGTCGGCGAGCATCCGCTCCCACTCGCCGGCGGTCCGCTCCTCCTCCAGTTCCAACGCCCGCTCGAACGACGACTCGGGCTCGTAACCCCGGGCCAGCTCGTGCGAGTGCGCCGAGTACGCCCGCTCCACCGGGTCCCGGAGCAGCACCAGCAGCTTCACCGAGGGCAGATCCTGGGCGATCCGCTGCCCCGCCAGCGGGTGGAACATGTAGTACGGGCTGGACTCGCCGGTGATCCCGCGTACGCCGAGCTGCGCCTGGACCGCCTCCGCCTTCGCCGTGGTGGGGAAGTGCCCGAGGTACCAGTTGCCCCCCCGGTGGTAGTCCATGTCGAAGTAGTGCACGCCCTTGTGGTAGGCGGGCGGCAGCACCCCGGGGTGCTGGGAGAGGGTCTTGAACAGCGACGTGGTGCCGCAGCGCTGCGCCCCCACGATCAGGAACCCGGGCGTCATCCGTGCACCGGCGGTCAACCGACCCACCGTCCGGCTCACCGACTTCACCGCACGGAGCGCCTGCTCCTTGGCCAGCGTCACGTCCCCACTCCTCACTCTTACCGGGCCCGCCGGGCCAGGTGCTCCTCCACGGCGGGCAGCAGCCAGGTGTCGACGTGCCCCAGCCGCACACCCGCCTCCGCCTGCCGGTCCCGCAGATAACGCGCTGCCAGCTCCACCAGGTAGAGCACGGCGACCAGGTCGGCGTCCCGGCCCTCGGAGTCGAACGGCGCGAGCGTCCGGTCCGCCCCGGCGACCAGCGCCCGCGCCGCCTCCGTCGGGTCCACCCCGTGGTTGCCGATGACGGTCTGCACCGACCGGTGCAGCGCGTCGTAGCCGGCCGGTACGTCCGCCTCGAACCGCTCCCAGTCCCAGACCAGCACCCGGCCGTCGGCGAGCACGGCGCTGTTGCCGCCGTTCCAGTCGCCGTGCCAGGCGCCGATGGCCACCGTGGGACCGGCCTCCGCCACGGACTTCACCACCGCGCGCAGCCGCTCCGCCTCCGGCCGCGGGCCCAGCGCGTCCACCGCCCCGGACAGCCGGGCCGCGTGCCCGCTCGCGGCCCACGCCTCCCGGCGTACGCCCAGACAGCCGGCGACCGCCACCATGGCTGCCTGCTCGGTATCGCGATCCGGGTCTCCAGGTCCGGCGGCTGGATGTCGGCCAGCAGGCCCCACTCGAACCGGGTCCGCAGCCGGTCCTCCAGCGTCGCCAG